>DEPD01000136.1 GCA_002358575.1 Lachnospiraceae bacterium UBA3401
TAGCCAAGTCAAGATGCGTCACTTATTTTTCTACAGTTCCTAAGTCCGTAAGAAAACGTACTGACTACAAGTAAAAATCCATTTGCGAAGCAAATTTTGCATGGATTTTTACCTGTTACTGGAACGGAGTGAACAGTAACTATACATAAAATATTTTTTCGTCTTCCAATCGAATACAGGCAAGTTTTGCTTCCAACTCCCTATCTCGGAATGTGCACCCACAATCAATATCATAAAATTTACAATCTTTTTCTTGATCGTAATACTGAAAAACACTTCCATTATTGTAAGCAAAGCATTCCTTAATTATGGTAGGCGTATGTCCTGCGATAATCGTTCCATACTGTACTCCGCCAAACGTAAAGCTCTCATCTCTCGCATAGAGATAAAATTTTTTTAAACTGCCAAAACGTTTGCTAATGTTTTCAACTTTTTCAGTATATCCTGCATGGACAATAATATATATCCTATTTTTAAACATTTGTTTGTGATAATAGGGCATCTGTCGGATTCTCACTGACCATCTACACAAATCATGCATTGTAATACAATGGTGTTCTAACAAAGAGCCAATTGTGCCATACAAATCAAAATAGGAAACGGACAATACCTTGCGGCGCATAAAATACTTTACAGACTTATACAATGCTACTGCGCCTGCATTGGAAGCAAAATCGGTACCCAGTTCCTCGCTGCGATCAAGCAAAAGCATTAAATCCACATAAGCCGCAAATTCTTCTTCATGATTTCCACATAACAGCAAAACATTAGGCGGACACTGCTCTATCCATTTCAGCATTTCATAACTCTGTGGTCCCCTATCTATATAATCACCCGCCATAATGAGCTGGTCTGTATCGGAAAATCCAATTTTTTCAAGCATGGAAAGAAAATATTTATAACAACCGTGAAGGTCACTCATTACATAGGTGCTCATACGAACACCTCCTTTCAATCCCTTTAAAGATTCTAATTTCTCCCATACAATTTTCCTATTATTCCATAAACCAGAATCTAGTACTGTATCCACACACGCATCTCACCCTCGCCGCGGTTACACCACGCGTAATATGGAATCCATCGAAGCGTCACATCTTCATAGCGCGCAGGCATATATTCCCGATATAAAGTATTTTTTAAAGAGGTGACCAAACGCCGTTTCCCTGGAACTTTTAGTGTCGCCATTGAATGACCTAGCTCCTCTGTCATCTCCACAGCAATGTTCCGACAATCTGTTCCAATACGGTCTATATCTGCCTTGTATAGATGCAAATTTTTGCCATTGTCTGCCTCTTCCATACAATATACAATAGGTCCTCTCACAAACGTTACTTTTCCAATATCCTCACACACACGCTCATCAGCAGTCACCATATGAACGCCCATTGAGAAATCAAGAGAAATGCTGTCCTCTGTCTGCCACTCTCCGCGTAGATACAGATATCCGTCCTGCACAAAGATTTCCTGCAAATTGCTCTGCGAAACCTGTAAATTTTCACCTTCTGTCTTCCATGCAATATTTGTGGAAAAGCCACCACAAATTACTTTTGCATTTCCGCTGTCACTCCATCCAGGAATTCGCATTGCCAAAGTACATGGTACAATCTTTTGCGTCTGAATATGCACAGACACATGACCATTCCAAGGCATTTCTGTTTCCACTTTCAAATTTATCTCTTGTGGGCCTATCTTTTTTGTCAATATACTACCCATATACAAATGAAACCACAAAGTATCCTCTCGTTCTGTATAGGCATAAGATGCAACCGAACTGACAATGCGCGCAATATTGGGCGGACAACAAGCACAGCCAAACCATTTTTGGCGAACAGGTTTTACATGACTCTTTCGACTGTCTTTATAACATGCCTCAGGCAGCACTTCTAACGGATTGACATAGAAAAAACTCTTTCCATCCAATGCCATACCACTCAAAACAGTATTGTATAACGCCAGCTCACAGACATCAGCATAGCGGCTTTCCGCTTTGATTTCTAGCATTCGCCTTGCAAAGAATACCAATCCGATTGCCGCACAGGTCTCCGAATAAGCTGTGTCGTTTGGTAAGTCAAACGGAAAAGAAAATGCTTCCCCATGGCTTGTACCGCCAATCCCACCAGTCACATAAAGTTTCTCCCGCACAATGCTCTCCCAAAGTCGCTGACAAGCCGCATACATGGCATCATCTAGCATCAGACGCGCTACATCTGCCATACCAGAATAGAGATAAACTGCTCTGACCGCATGTCCCACTGCCTCACTCTGTTCTCGAACAGGTTTGTGTGCCTGATAAT
The DNA here is from genome assembly GCA_002358575.1 of Lachnospiraceae bacterium UBA3401. GTDB lineage: Bacteria > Bacillota > Clostridia > Lachnospirales > Lachnospiraceae > COE1. The sequence continues at coordinate 2,295 of DEPD01000136.1, forward strand.
ATGCGTAACGCTCCTCATTCTCATCAAATTTTGGCAGTTGTTCCACGCTACCTTCAAGTGCGGCACGTTTTTGCTCTTCCTGGTCAAAATAGTAAGGTTTTATTCCGCGTTGGTTCAAGAAAAATTGACTAAGTTTGAGATATTTGTCCTCACCCGTCACCTCGTAGAGACGAACAAGCGCCATCTCAACAATCTCATGTCCTGGATACCCTTTGCAACCGCCCTCCTGTGAACCAAAATACGCAGCCACATAGTCAGCATATCGACGCGCTGCATTCAACAACTTATCTTTTCCTGTCGCCTGATAATACGCTATAGCGCCCTCTATCAAATGCCCTAGACAATACAACTCATGATGATCCTTTAGATTTGTAAACGCTCTATCCATACCATTGATAATATAGTAGGTATCCAGATAACCATTTTCCAACTGTGCAGCGCACACCAAATCAATCGCCTCATCCGCTGTCTGTTCTAACTGTGCATCTGGATACTGTATTAAAGAATATGCCACAGCCTCAATCCACTTACTAAAATCACTGTCCTGAAATACAAAACCATAAAACTTGTCAGGTTCTGGCTTTGTGGGATCCGCTGGAAGTGTATTAAACCCCCGAAATGTATATTTGGGCGCCATATAGGCTTTCCCCATCTCTCGTTTTTCCCGCATCATGCGTCCCGCCGCGCGAAAATTATGCATACAGTAACTTGGCGCCGCATCTGCAATTCGATCATTCAACGCTTCCCATTGATATGGAATCACCTCCTTGCGCACAAGTTCTTGTTCCCTGTTCCAAAAGGCATCCGTAATTGTCACTTGTTTCAAATCTAAAGGTCTACTAAACGTTTTTGTATTCATTTTTCTCTTTCCTATTTAATCGTCTTATATAAGATGATTAAATGCCTTTTATTTCTTTACAGTTTTTTATCTTGATTATTTAATAAGCATCGCATCTCCTATGCGACGGTTTCACCACAAAATTCCACTTTTATAATTTACATTTTGATAAAAATGTTTGTTCTATGCCATTATATCAGTTTTTATCCTTATCCTCAATAGATTTTCCATATTTTCTACTCACTAGAGTCAGACTGTATCCTGAAAACTGACAACCTATTGAAGAATCCTGATTTTTTACATTTCTTCTGGTTTTCCAAAATAACGCCTATATACTCTTTGGTGTATTCCAGATGGATATTTATTCATGAATGCTTGCGCTTCTTTCTGGCTTAAAACTTTATATTCATCATCTCCTGCTAAATCATAGGTTGTCTGTAAAATAAACGTTTTGCCTTTCGGATAGTATAACCGCTTTGTCTGCGTATTGAAGTCAAAAAGCGCTCCTTTTTTACTAACCACTGCCTCACACAACAAATCCTGATTGGATAAAACATACTTTTTCCCATTAATAATTATGCCTGCCATACCGTCGCCTCCCTGCCTCTCAAAAGAGCCACATTGTCAAGGAGTTTCATTGCAGTTTTAAATCCTGCAATAAAACCGCTCTCCTCAAACTCAACGGCAACATTCATCATCTTGTCATATAGCTCACTCTGTAGCTTAACATTGTCGGGAAATGCACTTACACAAAACTGGTCATACATATCAGCTTCTATTTCGGCAGCAGTCGTATGTCTTGGCTTATCTTCCATACTTTTAACATACTCGCAAAATAACTCTGCGATAGCAGCGTCTCTGCCTGTTTCTTTTTTCTCTGGGATTGTTTTTGAAACTTTCATGGTACAACGCTCCTTTCTCCTCTTATTTTCCCAAACTCTCAAGCGTCAACTGCTCATACTCCGGCGCCTTTACAAAATCCTCTGTCAGCTCCACGCCAAACTGCGCCGATACCTTCTTGAAGTTCTCTGCAATCTTATGCGGCGCTAGGTTCTGCCGGACTGCAACCTTGTCCATGATTTTAAGGTAGCTGGCTAGTTCGCCAAGGGATATATCAGAGGGGTTGATAATTGTTAGTTCGTCCTCCATCTCATGAAAACGGTTGATGTACCGCGCGGTGAACTCTGTGCCTTTTTGCCCTGTCAGTTTGTGGGCGATAAACTCACAGCCTTTCTTGGTGACAAGGTAGCAAGGCATTGTCTTATTCTGTTCTGTGATATAGGTTGATTCTGTGAAGAAATCGGAGAGTCCAATTTTGGCTTCTCCTAATTGGGACACATAATTCCGAATATCTCTCAATAATTTAGAATGGTCTTTACCAACCATCTGCGATACCTCAATAGATGTAAGAACCTGTCCGATTTTAGACATAATGATACCTCCTATGAAAAATATGTTGATTTTCCCATAAGAGGCTGATATAATAATACTTGTCAATCTCTTGTGGGATTGGTGCCTTGAGTAGTCGTATCGGGTCGTCAAACTGGAAACGGCTACTCTTTTAATTTTCTTATTCCTCGTCTGATAGCTTCTGCTTTTTCGACTTTCTCTTTCTCACAATACTCTTTCAGTATTTCTGAGTGTTCCCTATCAAGCCTTACAGTTACCTGTTCAGATTTAGGATTGTCAGACTTTGGTCTGCCCATTTGTGACATATTCTTTTCACCTCACTTTTTGAATGTCACTAAGTATAGTATAGTTTATGAATGTCAAAAAGTCAATACCCAAAATTAAAAAAACAGCAGATTTTTTCTACTGTCCTTTTCTCTTTAAGTAACACTCTATCATTTCCTTTCAATGCCCATACAAAATCAATATATTTTTGTCAATAGTTTTACTTACGGCTTTATTTTATTGGCACTTAATGATATACTTATAATTAAAACACTAGGAGGTATACCATGAGTATTTTTGATTTCTTCCATAAAAAGCAGACTATTCCACACCATACTTGTGAAACCATTAAACGACAAATACAGATTTTAACAGAAAGCATAAATCTTGTGAACGATTCCTGCGATGTCCAAACTGTTTTGAAACAATATGATATCACCTGCCAGACATTAGAACATCTGTCAAAATATACAGATGAAGAAATGCAGGCAGCGGGTTTTAAAACTCTCGGTTTATTATCAGAATCCCTTTCTAATATATTAGCTGATAAGGAAAACATTATCAATCAAGCCATACAACGAAACTTTGACAAGGAAATTGATTCACTTACTACAACTGATGGAAAAGCAAAGGCTCTTGACACTTTGTATAACTCCATACGCATCATGGATGGACTAGATAGTGTAAACATTTCTTTTTTAGATGCCCTATATCAGGAGCGAAAAAACAATCTTTGTATAACAATACAATTTGGACAGTTCACGCCTCTACCAAGTAAACAGTTCAAAACACAAACTGGTCTCGACATTGAATCAGAAGAATATGTTCAATTGTCAACATCTGGTGACGAAAATGTATGTCCCATGTGCGCACAATTTGAAGGAAAAATATTCCCTGTTAATGATGCCCCGAAACTTCCCTTGTGCCCAAGTTGTGCATGTGCCTATATGTACTACTATAAAAATGATTTACCAAGTAATGCAGTAATCAGTCATAAGAATGATTTTATTTTGCCATCAAAACATACCCCTTTATTTTATAAGCATCAGCAGATCATTTATAATGAACCTGACATTAACAAACAAATACGCTTATGTGAAAACGACTTAAATAAATTATCTGAATTTATGACCCCATATATTAATGCTAATTTTAATGCCCCACAAGAATTGGTTTGTAGAGATTTGCTTCCTGAACTCTATATGCGGCTTGGAAAATGGGACAAGGCAGAAAAAGCAATCAAGCGATGCATTGAAGCTAATGCCTATTATCCTGATAATGGTTCTGAGGAACTTCTTTATTTGACTACTTTTCGCAAAGTCGCCACACAGGCTATTTCTTACATAACACAGAATCCTGGATGTCTTCAGCGAAACATTTATAAAGCATTACCCTATGAAGCAGACGAAAAAGAATGTTTAAAACATTTTCTTCGAAACAGCCTGTTAATCACCAAAGAAAAATTTAATAATACAAACAAACTGTATATCCCAAAAGCATAAACCTATGTTTGTGCTTTCGGTACTTCATTTTATCGTAATAATTCTTCTTTGTCATTATTTACAAGATTTAAAAGAGCCACTTGCAAAACAAGTAGCTCTAATTTTCTATAGCCTCAATACTTCTCCAGCACAGCTAGTAAAATTGGTACTTGCACTAAATTGCCTGATATGCTATCAAGTACATATGTTCCATTTTCTCTTTTCAATACAAATTCAATCAATTCTTCTCCATTAGTCTGTTGAAACTTTAATCCTATTTTATTATATTTGATTTGATCAACGTATACACCAAGTCCGCTCATTGAATTTAAACATTGTTTATATACTGCCTGTACACCCTCCGAAGTAGCCGAATAAGGTTCCTGGGAAACAAGTTGCAAATATTTTTCCCCATCTATAAGCACTAAACAATCCTCTCCAAAATATGTTGCTGCCCATGCCCTAGCAAACGAATGTTTTCTATCTTCATCTAATTTTTGTGTTTTTTCATCTAGCAATTCTTTTTTCGTTTTTTCATAATCCTGTTTCAACGTTTCCAATTGTTGACGTGAAACTTCCAATTCTTCCTCCAGTTCATTTTTTTCTGTTTGGAGCTTATCATAATCCTTTTGTGATACACCACACCCTACACATGTTCCCAAAATGATATAGCACATAATTACTATAATTTTTATTTTTCTCATACTCATATCCTCCGTTTTTGGAACATTATAACATATGGTGTAAAAAAATGGAATAATATGGCACAAAAAAAGAAATCTGCTGCAACAGATTTCCTCAATATGATTTAGAATTTTACAAATACTATTTTGCCACCTTTATAATCAAAAATGAACATTTATATTATCTGTTATAATTGTTCACACTTACTTCCAAGACATCTGCAACTTCTTCTTATTCTTTGCACAATCCGACAAATACAGATTGATAAGCGTCTGGTATGGTATGCCCGATTCCTCGCTCTGCGCTTTGAAAAAATCCACTGTATCGTTATCAATATTTATCGTTATCTGCTTTTTCAGCCTTTTTACATATGGGTTTCTCCTAGGATTCAAATTCTCAATATCATATTCCTCTCTCATTGATTTCACCTCTTGCATATCTGTTATATGTTTTTGTTTCACTTTTGGTTGCTTTCCTTGCTGAAATGATTCTGATGATGTTATCATCGCCACGGTAGCAATGACTCACAATGCACAGGTTTTCATGTTTGGTAATTCCAAGTATTAGGAACCGCTCTTCCTCCATAGAGTGTTCCGGGTCATCAAACATGATTGCATCATCATCATAAAATACTGTTGCCGCTTCTTCAAAATCAATTCCATGCTTAGCTTTATTGATTTTATTTTTATTTTCGTCCCATTCAAAACTTATATATTCCATAATTGTATTATAATTATTTAGTAATTATTTGTCAATACCCAAATTAAAAAAGACAGCAGTTTTTTCTACTGTCCTTCTTTTCTTAGGAAGCTGGCTAACTCACTTAATGAGATTTCAATGTATCTGTTGTATCATTTATTCAGTTGTCACAAAATTCAGTATAATCAATTTGAACTTTTACCATATTCTAATAACGCCGCCAATGGACGACTTCACACCGATGCGTCCAAACTCCGAACAATCCGGCATTTTCTTATTAATCACATATGCCAATGCCTGCCCTTCTTCCAAGTCCTCACGATCTAACTCCCACTCGGAATTATCCTGTTTCACATACAGAAGGTTATATAAATCGCCAATGTTCGTAAACTGATGAATAACATGATAAACAACCGCCTCATGCTTCTTCTCGAACTCATTTACCATTGCCTGTTCCTCGTCATCTAGCCAATACAAAATTCCCATATGTTCCGACTTATTCAGCTTTTCTTCTCCCTTAAACTCATTCAGCACATTCTTATGCACCTTCAGAGCTTCCAATCTCTTTACCGCCTCTGCTCTTGTTTCCTCAATATTTCTTACTGCCATGTACATTTCCTCCTGTTTTAAGTTGTTCTACTGATATTTAACTTATACGCATCACAAATGGAAAATTCGAGTTTATAAATAGTTTTGCTAAAAAATTGGAATTTTCCAATTCTCCCCCTATCTTGCTACTTTTCGACAATCGCCCAATTAATACAACCATCTGACCGCCTACTGCTTCGCTTAGTTTAGGTATTTGTTTAGCGTGAACGCATCGTAACACTACCTCCTGGAGTGTCAATAGTTTTACAGAAAATATTTTTGGAAATTTCGAGTTTTTCACAGATTTATCCACTATATCCACAAATATATATGTCTTTATATACGATTACGACCATAATAACAGTACGAGCAATGACTTTCCAGCAAATTATCCTATGAACTTTTCTTGTGACTACCTACCGGATTGTCCTGTAAACATATTTGCACACAATAAAAAAGCCCTCGGAGTTCTCACTCCAAAGACTTTTTTATTTTCTTACTGCTCTTTATGGCAATGTGGATATGTAAATTTCAGACAAAAAACCGCCTTTCGGCAGCCCCACATCTGGTACCAGCACATGACACTTAAACGTAAATTCAGTAATGTGGGTGTACAGCGTATTTTCACCTGCAATTTCAACATATGTCAGTTCTATAGTTTTGTCAACGGTTTTATTGACTACTTTCCAGAAATTTTATACCAAAATAAAACTTTATTTTATAAAGTTTTTGAAAGAATGTGCTATATTTTGCTATTACGCTTATAAAAAAGGGCTGCTAATCGCAGCCTTTTTCAATCTGCCTTACAATAAGCATTAGGAAAAGCGGAAGGTCAATTCCCTTATACGGGTATTCTCCCTTTCTACATTATTGAGCATGATATGGGTTTAATTCACTATCGTGTCAATTCCCTTAACCGGGTATCCTTTATTTCTACGTGGTTCAAGAAGAACCAGAGGCTGAAGTCAGGGTGAGTGTCAATTCCCTTATTCGGGTATTCTCCATTTCTACGGTATCCTTCTACAACCCGCTAAAATCAAGGCTTTCAGAGCTCGTTTTTGCAGGTAATTGTCTGAATATTCTGATAATGACCTTTTTCAGCCTAATTTTTTGTCTTTTCAAAAATTGTACTGATATCAATACAATCTGCTATGCATTTTATTCTATCACACATTCCGCTCTCTTTCAATAAAAAAACCCATTCTTAAATTTGATGAACAGGTCTTTTCTTAAAAATATTGTGAAAAATCCGCATTTAAATGACTTTTATAATTATGGTCACACTCGTTTAAATGTCTGACGTGTATTTTTACCTACAATACCATCTACCGTAAGTCCTAACCTGCGTTGCGCTTCTCGAATTGCCATATCCGATTTGGAACCGATAACACCATCAATTCCAATTTTTTCTAATAAGCCAAAACGCCACAGATACCACTGTACCCATTTTGCACCTTCTCCTTTTGTGCCTTTCCTTATATTTGTTGTCGGTTCTTTATATGGGTTACCTTCTGGTGTTATCGCTACATTTGTTGGCGTTGTTTTCACACCAAGCCGTTCATTCACTTGTTCTGCAATATAACTATGCAAATTATACAGATAATTACCTGGACAAGCTTTTGCTGCAAAATCTCTATGTACAGTCATATTGCAACCATGCAAATGGTTTATTCTATCCGTTTTATTTGTACTCCATACTAACTTTTTAATAGAATTTCTCTTACAAATATCCGTTACAAGTTCAATCAAGCTTGCTATAGCCCTATCAGATACATGCCAATCGGGGGCTCCACCATCATTTGCAACTTCAATAGTAACTGCTCTATGGTCATTTTTCGCATTCGACGATGCCCATGACCTGTCTTTTTCCTCAACATACAATGCAATTCGTCCATCTGTTCCTATCCCATAATTAGAAGATGCTTTTCTGGAAGACGAAGCAAATACATTTCCACAAGTTTCAATGGATAGATTCCCTGCCATACAGTGAATTGTAATAGTGTCAATTTTATGATTCCTTGAAGATGTCTTATTGGGACTTATTTTTCTATAAACTACCAGCGGACTATTGGTAAATCTCATTTCTTCTTTCCTCACTTTCTTATATCTGTCTAATCCTGTTCAAAGAAATAGGGTGGCAAATTGCCACCCTGAACTATGTTTCATTATAATAATTTCAAATCTACTCTCGAATTGTCTTTCTTTTTATTTCTCTATTCTTCAGAAAAACCGCTTACAAAATCCTTGACAGCCTTATTGCTTTCTAACATTGTCCTCATTTCCTCAAGAGCATCATCAACCATCATGCTTACCATTTCAAAGCTAATTGCATTTCTAAGCCAAGGAAACTTTGTGATAAACATATCGTAAACATACCTTAATTTCAGTTTGCCAGTACCAGAACCTAATTCTTTCTCAGCCTTCGTCACAGCCCATAGCATCCATTCCTTTAAGGACTTCAGTTGTTCAATGCTTGGCTTCTTAATAAAGACATACACACTATATCCAGCTCCTGCCAAAACAACGATAGCTGCAACCATCATATACCAGTTATTAATGAAAAAATCCACAACTTCCTCCTATTCTGACATGGTTTCTTCAAAGCTATTATCATTCTGCTTTTCCATGCCTTTTGGCATGCCTTCTTGATACTTCCTATCTTCTAATTCATATTGTCTTTCTCTCTGTCGCTCTTTTGTTGTCTTAATCCACCCCATGATGCCGCATTCTCCTCCACACACTGTAAACACACAAGTGCATAAAGTATCTGGGATTGCACCAGTGATATAATATAAAACCAGCATTATAACAATAAAGGCAAGCAGAAATACAGCAATAAATATTAGAATACTATCCATTGTTCTTTTCTGTTTCTTCACTTTGTCTGCCTCCTATAACCCAATTTTTGCAAAAACAATGGCGAGAACAGCACCAAGTATGGCAGTACCGATATATGCCATTGCTTTACGCCACTTCTCGCCATCTCGACTTTCAATCTGATCCAGTCGGCAACTCTGTTGTTCTTGAACTTTTAACATGTTCTCCATATTATCAGCCAGCTTTTGCGTAGCTGCTGTTAAGTTGGAAATCTCCTTAATACTTTCCTCCAGGTTATTGATGCGGTGATTCTGTCGGTCGTTTTCTTCCTTAAGTCGGTCATTTTCGGATTCCATCAGCTCCTTAAATTGCTCTAATTCTCTGTGTGTTACTGGATTATCCATTCCTTTTTCTCCTTTCTTCCTTTTTTTGCGCATAAATAAACGCATATCAACACCAAATTTCTCTTTTGGTGCTCATATGCGGTCGTTTAGGGCAATAAATAGTAATATATCAACAGGATTTACCATAGACCGGATAACGGTAAGTGAAATTGATTCAACCGGCGGTGGGGCGGCTTGCTATTCCCAAAAAATCTCGTTTTCGGGTCTTAAAACAATGACAATTGGTTCTCATTCTGGAACCGACTATTTTATAGCTACTTTAAGTAATGGGAAAAAATACAATCTTACTAAAAACGGTCAAGTAATAGATATATCAGATTGTACATATGTAAGTTTTTCAACGAGCTGGATTGGCGCAGAAGGCGGAGAGTCCGCGAGTATAAGCAATATAGTCTTTAGTTAAAATTAAGGTTGCTGAATCTCTCCTATAACTAACCAACAGCTTGTCTGTATCGTTTGTGCTGCATTTCCGTATGTTATATTAACAGCCTTATCATATCCTTGCCTAATTTGCTGTGTATTGCCGCTTATTTCTAATACGCCTGTCTGGGCATTATAAGATTTACTAATACTAAAACCATTGGCGCGTGCTACAGGTACACCACTTATTCCATCTGTATAAGACTTGGCGGCTACAACGTTGCCCGAAAGTCCGCCAGCAATAAAATTATCTACTGTAAAGTTTTGATAACTGTCAGGAAATTTAGACTTTATATCAAAACTGGTGCCAGTACCTAAGTAATATACCCCTGCTAAATTACTATTTATCAGCCTTCTTATACAAAAATCACTTCTTCTACCCCAAAATATCAATACATTTGTTTGCTCTTTTATCAATTATTGTATTTTTTCTCAAATCTAACCTCAAAAAGACCCTATGAGATGGTCTGAAAAGCTATCTATATAGACTTATCTTTCATTTCGCCTATGCACTCATTAACTTTTGGTGAGAATGCTTCACATTTTCTTTGCTGACTGTACAATAAATCATTGTTGTATCTAATTTGGTGTGTCCCAATAATTCTTTAACTTCCTCTAATGGCATTCCTTTCTTTAACACATTTGTTGCCATTGTTCGCCGAAATCGGTGTGGATGAACTTTCTGTACTCCTGCCTCTTTTCCAATTCTTTGTAGTGTTTTCTCTACACCTGCAACGGTTAAACGGGTATGCGGTACCCTGGCACTTACAAACAGCGCTTCATTGTCATCGGTCCGACTATCCAAATATGCTTTTAAATGCAAACAAGATGCTGCGTTTAAATAGGTTTCTCTTTCCTTACTTCCTTTTCCATATACTACTACATTTTTTCCATAAAAATCTATATCCTTTCTGTTTAAAGCAACCAGTTCCGATACTCTAACACCTGTACTATACAAAAACTCTATTAATGCTAAATCCCTTTCTTGTTCACATATCCGTCTCAATTTTTCCAGCTCTTCATCTGTAAATGGTTGCTTAATCTTCTTTTCTACCTTAATTGGTTCTAAACCCGCTGTTGGATTTTTAGATATGTATCCCTTTGCATTAAGCCACCCAAAAAAGCTACTAAACACAAGTCGAATATTGTCTAAATATACATTAGATACATTATTATCTTTCTTATACTTTGCCAAATACACAAACAAGTCATTTTCTGTTATCTTTTCTATAGGCATGTTTAAATTTTGCAGCATATGTGTAAGATGCAGTTTGTATTGTTCTATTGTCCGGTTCGACTTACCTTCTGTTTTCTTGCGTGCAAGAAATAGTTGTAAATAATGTATATAGCCTTGGTCTACGTCCATAAGCTCTGTACACCGCTTTTCCAGCTCGTATTCCTGCAATTCCATGTACAATGCTGTTTTTAGTTCTGTGCTCTGTTCTTGTGTAAGAGTCCCCATCATTTTAGCTAAAATATTCGTTATAAATTCGTCCTTCATAAAGAAATAACCCTCCTGTTTTTTTATTAATTGTACCACAGAAGGATTATTTCTTATGTTTTCTATTTACTCGATCCCGTTTAAATTTAATAGCTTTTCTCTATTGTTTTGAGATGCGCTCTGTTTCGGGATATAATATCCGGCTGGAACAGAATACTTATCCGAATCTTCCTTTTCAAAATGAATTGCTCTCACTGTGGATATTTGTTCAATATAAATTTCAAATTCCTTCATTTTTTCTCCTTGAGCGCTCATATGCAGTTGTTTAGGACAATAAATAGTAATTTAGGGACTGACAAGATAGTTAGTTCTGTCACAAATTCGGCGTCGAGAGTAACAAGTTTTCCCGCAGTTATTGGAGCATATTATTTGCTGTCCATTCAGTCCACTTCAAACGGATTGAGTGATAATTCCTTTGCAGGATGCGAAATTGTATATGACTATTATGCAGAAATGGCAGACACTACACCTAAAGTTAGGAGTAGGACATTGCTAGTAAAGGCGACCGCAGAGACAATAAACATTTCTTGTCCATCTGGTCATAAAGGATATTACTATGCAAAAATTACAGCGTGATTTATTTTTATGAAAAATCTGCTTTTAGCGTAGCAGATTTGGAAGAATTACTTACAGTTGCAGCGTTATTAGCATTTACATATGGTGTAACTACATAATAGCCTGTAAAATTCTCTCTTAGGCTGCTTCCAGCATTTATACTCTTAGAATTACTCATATCTGCTATATTATTATCTATGTTGTAGGGAATTATTTGTAATTTTGCTGTTGCACCTGCAATTTTGCTAGCTGTTATTTCTGTAACACCACTTTACAACTTTTGAAAATAAAATAACGCACATTTCGTAGTATTATAAGTTTGCAACCAAATTCCTACGAAAGAGAGTGACCTTGTACGTTAAACTTATTATACAATGAAAACAACATAATTGGTAGACTTTATAAATATTTTTCTGTTTATTTTGTTGGTGTTTATGCACCCACTGCTAAAAACCTGTTCCTTTTCCTACTTGCCATGCTCGCTCTGGAATCAGCTGATTCTATCCGTTTCCTTTACAGACATTTCCTGTCCAAAATTACGGATAAATCCTTGAATACCTTTTATTATGTTTGTTCTTACGCAAACATAGACTATAGCAGGTTTATGAATATCACTGCTGGTATTGCTTTGAATCTTATACCTGAAAATCTTGGTTCACAGCCGGTTTTTCTATGTATTGATGACACCATGGTTCCAAAATCAGGAAAGAAATTTGACGATGTATCAAAACTCTTTGACCATGCGGCACATAATGGATCGAACTATCTCAATGGGCATTGTTTTGTAAGTGTAATGCTCTGTGTACCTGTGTGGAACCAAAACCGGATTCGTTACGTTTCCGTCCCGCTTGGATACCGTATGTGGCTGGGCAGGAAATCCAAACTGAAACTGGCTGCATCAATGGTGCGGCAGGTAATGTCGGAACTCACCAGAAAGAAAAATGTCATTATCCTGTGCGACAGCTGGTATGTTAAGAAAGAGCTGGTATGTCTTGTGGATGAATATGAAAACCTTGACATTGTTGGCAATGCCAGAGCTGACTCTGTCATTTATGACCTTGCTCCCGAACCGTCCGGGAAAAAGGGCAGACCAGCGGTGCATGGAAGAAAGCTGTCCATTCAGAATGATTTCACACTGTCGGATGAAAAAAACGGTGATTATTTTATGGCTGCACGCAGGGTACTCACAAATATATTTGGCAAAAGGGAGGTTATGGCATATGTGACAGCCCCGAAAAAAAATTCCGAAAGCCGGCGTCTGTTTTTTAGTACAGTTTTACCAGAACAGCTTCAAATCTTTTGTGCATGGCAGGAAAAATCCCCATTAAACCAGACAGGGAGCGACCGTATGCAGTTCATCCCATTGCTTCTATATGTATATAGATGGAATATTGAGGTCAGTTACTATGAACAGAAAACATTCTGGTCATTATGCAGCTACATGGTACGAAGCCGTAAAGGGATTGAAATGCTGGTAAATTTGATAAACATCACCTACTGTGCGATGAAAATACTGCCATATAAGGAAGAGGCATTTTCAAAATACCGCACAGAAAGCGTACAGGAATTTCGGTTTGCTCTTAGCGGACAGATCCGGGAACAGGTATTTTATGCCATTTTCGTGGAAAATATCGAAACCCGCATAAAATCAAATACAATAATTAATGCCTTAAAACAGTTGGTTCAGAAGCTAGGGTATCATTTATAAAGTTGTAAAGTCGTGTTCTGTAATACCATCTAAATAATAGACGCTACCGCCACTGAAATTAACGGCGGTTCCCCATAGCGTAGCGGCTGCACGCACCAGTACAGATGTACCTGGTGTAACTCGAAAGCAATTATTTACTGTGTGTCCTAAATTACTATTTTTCGTCCTAAGTTTACTAGCCGTATTATAGTATCCTGCTACTGGTACCGCCAAATATGTATAGGTATCATCTTGTGTGGCTGTAGCATCTTGTGTTGTACTTCCTTTGTTTGCCATTGTTCCACTGGCTTCTACAATACTTCCATTTGTAAAAGTTTTTCCAGACAGCACATCTCCTGCTCCTGCTGTTCCTTTTTTGGTGGCACTTACTCCTGCATTATACCCACCTTTATAGTTGGCACTATTTGCATTCACTCGGGCGTCTGCGTCTGTAACGCCTTTATTGTATGCACCTGCGCCAGACACATGCCCTTGACCATTATGATATCCTGCTGGAATTGTTACATTGCCACTCCCTGTAGTCGCTCCTGTCCACGCTCCTTTGTTTGGCATTGTTCCGCTGGCTCCTACACTACTGCCATTTGTAAAGGTTTTTCCAGACAGCACATCTCCTGCCCCTGCTGTTCCCTTTTTGGTCGCGCTTACTCCTGCATTGTAACCGCCTTTATAGTTGGCGCTGTCTGCGTTTACTCGCCCATCTGCCGCGCTTACTCCTGCATTATAGGCACCTGCACCAGATACATGTCCCTGACCATTATGGTAGCCTGCTGGAATTGTTACATTGCCATTCCCTGTTGTCGCTCCTGTCCACGCTCCTTTGTTGGGCATTGTTCCTGTAATTAAGCTGCCCTTTACCCCAGCTTTTTTTCCAGCTAAGACATCTCCTGCCGCTGCATCTGCTCCGCTGGTATCCATATTATTGTTACTGCCTGTTATTCCTAATATTGTATTCCCCTTTACAAGCTTTGCTGCGGTAAGACCAATTAGGTTCGCAATTGTGGTGTATGCAGCATACAAATAGTTTCCTACGCTATATTTCCCTGTTGCTGGTACTTTTAACTTTAAACGCTTGTTTGTTCCATCTATAGATGCCTCTGCGTTATAGTCTGCTGTACCTGTTTTGTCTGCAAGGGTGCCTGTAATCTTTGTTCCAGCAGCATTATGCGCTGTATATCCACTCAAAAGGGTTTCTGCTGTAACTGTATCGCCAGATGTATTTGTCAAACTTAGTACTTTGTTTAACAGCATTTCCCATGTCTCATCTGTGGAGGCTGTAATTCCTAGGGCAGTAAGATTTTCCACAAGCTGTTTTTTCTTCTCACTGCCAAGCTGAAAAACCTCATTTATTGCACCAACAACATCTTCTGACTGAATACCTTCTGCAAATTCTGGTCCTTCTGTATTGTCATCACTTCCAAGGTACTTATCCATTCGTGCTTTTAATACCAAATCATTCTGCAACAACTGCTTTTCTGATTTGGTCTTATTCTCATAATTTACAAGGTCTGCCCGCTCTACAATGGGAATCTTATCCGAAAACACCGGATTATTGGTTGTATAATCTTTCACAGCATTTTCCCCCTTTTTAAAATATATCTTCCAGCACATAAGTTTGTTCCACATCATCATCTTTGCCTTTGCGGGTAAAGTTTTTAATGCAGATAATATCGCCTTCTTCATCATACAGTCCAATTTCGCTTATTTCCTCTCCCGCAAGTTCATTGCTTGCAAGCGTGCACTCATAACGGCATATCGTATCTTCTGGAAAAGTATAGCCATCAATTGGTTTTCTGTATAATTCATTTTTTAAAGCTGCTTGATTATCTGGTGGCTCTATCACCGTTCCATCAATTTCTACGCCTCCATTCCCAAATGCCATTCCTACAACCTTTGGAAGGGTTATCGCTCCCGCTCTAGCCTTTACCAGCTTCATTCTTGCCGCTTTTGTTATTACTACATTTTTGTTTGTTGCACTCATTTTTATTCCACCCTTTCTTCTTTATATAGCGCGTCATACTTTGCTGTTCCATCATATCGCAGTGTTCCATCATAATAAGCAACATTTCGCTGCGTTATGATCTGCATATTTCCTAATTGTCCACATGGATTGTTTATATTTATTTGCATCTTAACTTTATTTACTATTTTAGGTCTGTTGTTTTTGACCTTTCCTTTGCATCTATGCCAAATATTTAAAATATTTTTATGTAGCACCTGCATAGACAAAATCTGGCTGTTATGGTTTATTTCTTCTACAACATTCAATTTTATTAAATATTGCGTTGCCACTTTAAGAATAAATTCCCTCTGCTTTATTCTGTAAGGAAAATACAGTAACAAATCTGTTTGTATTCTGTTCTGTATAAGCACTTTTGTGCAGTTCCTATTGCATACAATTCTTTGTAGTGTAAAAATGCCTATATAATTTCTTACTATAATACAGACTTTATAGTTTCTTACAGCGTTATACAGAAGTGTGCCATCATAGTATGCTTGACCATTGTATACACTACAACCCCAAAAGCTTATGCTGTAAAAGCTGCGCAGAGATAAGTCCGTGTATTCTCTCTCCTGTATAAATGCCTTAATTCTACTTTGTCTGTATGATACATACTGTTGTGTTTGTGTATGTATCAAGTATCTTATTAATAGTCCGATTTTATATTTTCTTACAGTGTTATATGTAAGTGTGCCATCATAGCAGTATGGTCCAGTATAAATATCATCTCCCCAGAACGGAATATACAAAATAAATATACAGGCAATCCTAATTTGCTCTAAATGTACATTATTAAAGCCAATCTCAATTCTGTCATTTATGATATAGATTGTATGTGACTGCTTTAACTTGTTTAATACAGCATGCACCAGCTTTGAATTTAATGTTCCCTCCCCCAAAAAGTAAGCCTTAAAAACATTGGGGTGTGAAGGAACAAAGCCATACGCTCCTAAATCATTTGCATCTGCAATATGTACTTCAAAATCTGTAACATTTTCCAGATATTTTTCCATTCGGTAAGGGGTCATGGGCGCTCTGCAATCCCTCTTTTGATAAATTAAGCTGCGCCGTTCTTCATCGGACAAATTGAATCGCACTGGCAATCCCCATTTGATTTCATGGTACATCAGCCCCCATGTAGCCGTTTCTGGAAAAAACTGTTCAGGCAGCTCCTCAATAATGTCCAACACTTTATCATACTCTAAGCCCATCACCTGATACAGCCATTTGCCAATATAAGATTTATCATAGAAACCATCTGACACATAACTTAACATCTTTTGGGCACTACCACTTGTAGGAAAATGCTCTAAGTCAAATTTCTCTTTTTTCATCAAGCTGCCCCCTTAACTGAAATGAAAACTGCCAGTTTCTGGGTATTCTTCTTTATTCAATTGAATATTCTCTCTTTCGCCATTCATAAGAAATTCTTCAAAATCTATCACACCAGCAATATTAGAGATTATCGGTCTTACATCATTATACCGTAGTATATTTTGTTGTTTTGCAACTGTATATACCGCTTTTACCGCTGCTGAAAAGTCCTTCTCAATCTGCTTTATTGTGGTGGTTTCATCATAGAAAAGCCCTGTAATTACATAATCTATCTTTACTGTAGTGGCAGGTCCACAGATTAACTTCGCACAAGCAGTAGGCAGCAGCCTTTTACTTCTATCTTCTGGAGATACAATATAATTGTATACTTTATGTACAAGCTCATCATTGGCTGGCTGACCATTAGCATCTACCAAAACAATTTTTACTGTTCCTGGTCCCTCTGCTGTTGGAATCACAATACAGTCACCAGCACCAGACTCTTTTGCCCACCGAATATAATCACTATCATTCCCTAAGAAAGTTAAACTATTGTCATATTCCACCGCAATTCTATCATAGAAATTGTCGTTGCTCTCCCTTTCGGTTCCTCCTG
Source organism: Lachnospiraceae bacterium UBA3401 (assembly GCA_002358575.1). Classification (GTDB taxonomy): domain Bacteria; phylum Bacillota; class Clostridia; order Lachnospirales; family Lachnospiraceae; genus COE1. Next base: position 19,593 of record DEPD01000136.1, read on the forward strand.
TTATCTGTTCTGGATTAATTACCTCTGTAATGTTTTTATCTGGTTTTGCCATAAGCGTTACGGTATTTGCTGGCACATTGGAGCTGGCACCACTTTCCGCCGCTAATACAGGAATAAGAATTGTCCCTTCCGCCTCAATTTCTTTTTCTTCTGTAGAATAAAACAGAATAGACGGTCCACTATCTGTTGCTGGTGTGCAAAAAATTGTTCCCTCTGCTATAATTGTTCCTGGTATGCCAGTAACTTTCACTTTTCCTGATGCACACTTTGGCGGGTGCCTTTCAAGATGCACCTGCTGACCGTGAAGATCTAGCCAGTTATCCCATGCATATTGCGGAAAAGCAATCATTAAAGCCCTTACTAGATGGTAATTAATAAATTCGTCTTTCTCTAGTGCAGCAGGTCTTGTAAAATCATAGGGAAAGCCTCCTGGCATATTATCAATGTCTGCTGGAAGGTTGTTCATCATTCGCTGATGAATTTCATCTGCACTGTTATTTTCAATAAAATCTGGTCTTATAAATTCCGGCTGCATATCCTCTCCCCCTCTTAAATCGTAATTGTGATTTCCTTATCACAATCAACACCCTTTACTTTAAATTTACAATGCATACTGTCACCTTCCCAGGAAAATTCAAAATCCAGAACGTCCTCTGTCCTAGGATTTACCATAAGCGCTTCTGTAATGGTTCTCTGCACCATAGATTCCACTGTTTCTATATCATCATTATCTAAAGCACGTTCCATTTCAACGCCAATAGAGCCTGGATACGCAAGACAGCGGTACCGCTCTGTTTGTGCAATCTTAAAACACCATATAGCGTAAGCCTCTTTTCCATCACATTCTACAACACGGTTCGCACCATCTCTAACAAAATCATTGGTTACAGGGTCCCATTTTGCACTTCGCCTGTATTCCATATCATATCTTGTGTTTTGTGGTGTAAATTCTGGCACTTGCACCACTGGGAATAGTGGTTGTGACATCTGTCTCGCCTCCTTCTTATGATTGCTCAATTACATCTATTACCACCGCTTCACTTTGCACCCATGCCACTAAAACACGATCTCCTGCTTTTAATTTTGGCAGTAATACATCATGGCTGTGTCCCCCAAACCCTGAAGGATTATCATGTATATGTTTATCCCCCTGTATATGCCCTATCCAGCTAGACTCTGATGTCCCTAGCGGATACCCATTAATGGACCTGCAAACAGAGTAATCACCTTTTGGTATTGGAACTGGAAAAGTATTTGTTACAAGACTGTAATTTCCCTGTATTTCTCCAAAATCTAAAACAAAAGGTGATTCTGTTTCTTTTCTCATTCTTTCGCTCAAGACAGTTGCTAGTTTTGCTGTGCCAGGGTGTCCGTCAAATCCTTCCATCTATACCCTCCTCTAATCAAATGTTCCATCATCTACCCACCCATATACATTACTGCCACTATCTGTATGGATTAGATGCCATGGGTGCGCTTTGCCTAAACCATTTTTAATAGTAATTTTTGCCTTTCCAGCGCTTGCAGAATATCCTTTCGCATCAGAATAACTACTGACATAGTGTGTACCACCGTGGAAGTTCACAATATCTCCTACCTGATATGCTTTCTTCTCCTGTCCATTATTATCACTATTTCCACTTATTTCTTCTGGTTCAGCGTACTCCAAATCCATGGACATGTTATAGGATTCTGCATTATGCTGAATACTTTTAACATAATAATAACTTGATGTTATACTGCTTATAATGTAGACTAGATCACCTTTTCGTATAAATGGAACATCTGGTGCTTGTACTGCCATTTTCTTTTCAATCTTGCCCTCGTCCTCTAGTATCTTTTGTGCCGCCAGATTTGCATCACTTAATGTTTCCTCTTTTCCTCTGGTATAAATCCTTTGCCGAATCCCATACTGAACCGCTCCATTCAGTGTAGCTTCTACACTGTGTTTCCCTTGCTTATCTGCCTGACCAACTACTTTCACTCTAGTAATTAAATTTTCTGTGCTAATATTTTTGCTAAAGGACTGTGTATTCTCTACACAAAACACATATACAGTTTTATTGCTGCCCCACGGAATTACACTGGTATAGCCTTTCGCTGCCTGTATCATGCACTTTTTCTCGCCTTTTTTAACTGCATCATCTAAAAATTCCAGTATAATATCTGACAGATACTTGTTATTACACACTGTTTTCCCATGAGAGGCATTGGGTCCCTTATAATCTCCCTGCAATATCTCCCAATCATTAAAAATCCCCTCAATTGCGGATTTTGTTCCAGTTCCAGAAGGATAGTATCGGTTATCCTGGCTTTTCTGCAATTTATACAATTCATCATAGCAGGTACATTTCAAGCTGTTCTCACTATTCTTTTCCACCTGGTTCCAGTTTTCTACATATCCTCTGGCAACTTCCTCACTGACAACACCATCTGTAGCAAAAATTCCTATAAGGCATCCAGGCTTAATAAGACTGGACAAATATCCCTTTGCTGTCTCATAATTGCGTACCGTAAAGAACAAGCGCATAGAAATTTCGTTTTCATTTTCTTCCCAGCCTAAATTCTGAATAAAGTCACCAATGTTATATTGATTTCCAGATGCATCCATTACCACAACATAATACTTTATATTCGCTAAATCAATCATCAGTGCCTCCTATCCTGGTATAGTTAGCACTTCTCCAGGCCATATCCAATGCCCATGATCAGAACTGGACTTCTTATGTTTCTTTGCCTCTGCCTCAATTGTGTCAGCATTTGCATCATAGATAACAGTCCATTTGCTACCACTTCCCAATTTCTTTGCTGCAATCCCCCATAAGGTGTCGCCGCTTACCACTGTATAGGTACTTCCTCCTTTAGAAGAATCGCCAGAATCATTTCTTGGCGCTGTTTTTACAATTCCAAGTTCTTCTGTTGTATAAATTTCTAAAGGCTTTTTTTGCACAAAAGTTATAGAATATTCAACGTTTCCGTAAGCACCTATTGGCCGCGCTTGAAAAGAGGAAATAGTAACGTCTATATTAATCCATGTGCCTGTTACAATCAGATTCAATACTGTTTCATTTTTAATAAAATTACTTAGTATTTTTACACATTCTTTTGGTTCCTTCCAACTGTTTTGTCTTACAATCGGTTCCATCTTTTTAGATTTTCCAAAGAAAACACCGTCCCATGAAAATTCCGATATTGATGTTCCTTTCGGAATTTTCACTGTGCCTTGAGAGATAATGTCAAAACTCTGGTATTTTGCACCATATTTTCCTTGTATTTTTTCTGGCAATGCCGGAAACGTAAACTTTGCACCGCTTCCAACAGGAATCAATTTTATGTCCATAGTCTACGCCTCCTTTAATGGCATATTAGAAAAAACCTCTTCCAATGTTGCAGCAATCTCTCCGTTTAATTCATCTGCTAATTCTTTCATATGCCTTCTAATAATCTGCATAATATTTTCTTCGCTCTGTCCATCGCCCCCATGAATAACAAACTCTGGTGCCAGGCTTACATTTACCTGTATAGGAGAACTGCTTAAACTGCTTTGTCTTTCTGCTGATACAGGTTCATACACCTGTACAGTTTCTGCATTATAGTTATCCTGTGTGGTTTCGTTATAAGCTATAGGAGCGTTTTTGTTTGCATCATTGAATAAATTATAGTTACTTGCTGTATTATGAGAAATAGAGCCTCCTACATAACCACCACTGGCATGTGCAGACACTCCCAATGCATCACCCGCCTGCTTATAAAGTTCTAATGCTCTGGATCGCCTGCTTGGATTGGTGGGAATAATAAACTCACCATATCCTTCCTCTGCCAGCCAGGAAAGCTGTGGACCACCGCTTACATAGCCGCCTGCCGCATGACCGTCTGTCTCTTGGCTAACCGTTGGAAGTGTAGGGGTGGTAATATTATAAGTTGGTGTCATATTTATAGATGGATTAATAAAAAACGGATCCGCTATAGCTGCCTCTAATGCTGTCTGCATATCTGTTCTTAAAAGAGGTAAAGAATCTAATAAAGTTGCTGAAGCACCATGACTAAGCGCTGTGCCAAAATCAACTCCTGTATCTTCCCATTCCTTTATTAATTCATCATAACGCTCATTTGAGACTGGACCATACTGCGCCATAATATCTTTAATATTTCTAGCATCATCTGAAGCTGAAAAATTAGGCATATACTGTTTTGTAAAAGCGGATAGATTTTCCACACTTTTATTGTCAACTAAAGAATTACTCATTTGTTCTGCATAATCGTCTATTAACTCATCGTAATCTTTTCCGAACTGTCTTGCCCATTCCTCAAGAGGCATATCCACTTGTTTTATACCATTATCTGGTATCACAACGCCAACTTGTTGTAGCATATTACTTACATCATTATTGGTTAAAGAAGACCAATCTACAGCGTCTCTAATTTCTTCTGCTGTTGGTACCTGTTTTAAATAGTTGGCGATAAGTTGCCTTTTTGTTTCTTCTGGTACTGCTAACGCTGTCTGTTTTAAATCCAATGCAATTGTAGCCTGATCTGCTGAATCAATATTAAGCTTATCCAGTCCAATCCACTTAATAATGTCTGTATCTGTCCAGGCTGTTATATTTGGGTGTTCTATAATTGTATTATTTAGAACCTCACTTAATTTTTCGGACAAAGAACCTTCCATTTCTGGCATAAAATCTGAAAGCTGTTCCTCAAACGCAGTAGCAATACTATCAAGATTAAAGGTTCGTACATTTACATCTAGTTCCTCTATATTTGCCTGATATCCCGCCATTGCTTGTTCATATTTATCTTGATACTCTGCATCTGTAATTGTGCCATATGTATACTGCAAATTAAGATTGGTGATTGTTTCAACTAATGCATTGTAATACTGTTTTTCCCCAGCTGACTTCTGTTCCTGCGCTTCCACTTGAACTGCACTAAAACTATCTGCATCAAGAGCAGCTCCCTTATGCTTAATCTGCAAAGCCTGAAACTCTGCATCAGTCTTTGCCTTTGCTATTTTTCCTGTAATTTCTGCAATCTGGCTCTGTAGTTCCTCCAATGCCTTCGCCTCATCTGGCATAATAATCCCATCTTCTAATGCAGCATTCATTGTATCTGTCAGTTCCGCACTTAAATCATTTACCCGATTTTTTACTCCCTCATAATAGCTATCCAGACTGGAAGTATCTGCTTCCTCTCCTGTCAACAGTTTAAGCGCAACGGTCGCTTGATAATGGTTATCGTCAATAAAGGTCTGACTTGCACTAAGGAAATTTTCAATTGCACCCTTGTAACTGTCCTTATCTGTTTCTAATAATTCCATATTAAGACCGACCTTCCAATTCTCCTTTTTCAGATCGGAAACAGACAATTCCAGGCTGTTTAGCGCTGCTTCTGCGTCAGATGTTACCTGTGCAAACATATTTAATCCCTCTGCCATATTACCAAAAGTGATTTCACTTGCAACTTTCTTTACCTCTGCCAAAGACAGGGAAATGTCACCAAATGCTTTCTTGGCAACATTCGCACATTCCTCCTGAAACATCAAAGCAAACTGACTTGCAGATACTTCAGAATCATTCATAGCCTGAACCAGCGCTTTATTTTTAAATGTCACATCTTCAATTGCAAATCCAGTAGCCTCAAAGACTTTTTGTGCCTTTTGCGCTTCCTTCTGCATTTCTTCTACATTTTTCTGGTATTCTTCTTGGTATTCTTCCTTTATCTTATTTCCCTTAATCCAACCTGTAATACCCCCAACACCAGCACCAACTAAAGCACCTACCGCTGTACCGATTCCGGGAATGAAGGAACCTATCGCTGCTCCTGTAACTGCTCCGGTAACAACTCCACCGGCTTTCCATGCTGCTGACTCGCCGTAAGCTTTTGACTCTTCCTTATTGTCGGACTTAATTGCTTTGTATGCGTCCAGGGCACTACTTATCAACGTTACACCTGCGGCGATTGCCCCGCCGCCAGCTGCCATGCCCGTTGCGCTCAAAGCACCTGCGCTCATAGATGCGCCTCCTGCCAGATTTCCGGCTCCTAGGTTGATTGCCAGCAATCCAGATTTTCCCAACAGTCCGGTACCAGCAGCCGCCGAACCCAGGAACGATCCCATGAGGGACGTACCAGTTGCCGCATTTGCACCAAACAATCCTTTTCCAATACTTACGCCTCCTTTTGCCATACCAATAAACAGTTTGGCAACTTTACTAAGCACAATCGCTGATAAAACAGAGGACAACCCTGCTGACTCGCCTCCTGGCAATAGCTTTCCTGCACTAGAAAACATGCCTTTAAATCCCTGCCACAGTTTACCTGATACTGTATCAAAGTCAAAACCCTCTGAAAAACCTTTTGCAAATGCAGCACCAAAACTTACTCCTTCGTCCGAAATCTCGCTAATATTCATTCCTAACAATGTCATAATTCCAGTTCTTAGTCCAGTTCCAATTCCATTGCCAATATTTTGTGCAAATTTTTCTTTCCCTGTGCCGTTCCACCATTCTAAGAACGGCTCTGCAATAAATTCGTCCCAGGCAATTTTTACTTTTCCGAAGAAATTTGCATCTTTCCATTTTTTTGTTTTTGTAAGTTTATCAAACTTTCTCTGCATTTGGTCTACTTTCGTATCAACCCAATTCATAAGTTCATCAAGCGCACTTTCTATCATAGGCATCTGTTCAGTTAACCATTCCGCAAAACTCCTTATATAAGGAGCCATTCTGCCACCGAAAGAAATTTTTACTCCATCAGCCGCGCTCTGCAACAGGGTTATTGCTCCTTGCAGATTATCCATCATAATTTCAGCCATTTTCGCTGCGGCTCCATCTGCATTATTTACAGCTTTGGACAATTTTTCATAATCTTCTGTAGTTGCGTTCAAAATTGCAAGAAATCCTTTTTGCGCATAAGTTCCTGCAACAGTATTGGCAAGATTCGCTTTCTGCTCATCTGTAAAATCTGCTGTTGCATCTCTTAATTCTTTCATAATGTCCCCAAATGCTCTCGCTGAACCATCAGAATTAAAATATGCTATACCTAATTTTTTTAAGGCATCAGTAGCACCATGCGTGTTGGTAGACAGTCTGGTAAATATGGAATTTAATGCAGTACCAGACATATTGCCTTTAATACCAGCATTAGCCATCAATCCAGTTGCCAGCGCAACATCTTCAATCGAATATTTCAAAGTTCCAGCCATCGCGCCTGCATACTTAAATGTTTCACCCATCAAAGATACATTCGTATTGGAATTGGACGCTGCAACTGCCATAACATCAGCAAAGTGCCCTGCTTCACTTGCTTTCATTCCGAAAGCTGTCAAGGCATCTGTAACAATATCTGATGTTGTACCAAGGCTTTCTCCTGATGCGGCTGCTAGACTAAGGATTCCCTCAATACCGCCCATCATATCTTCTGTTTTCCAGCCTGCCATTGCCATATAATTAAATGCTTCCGCAGACTCCGCGGCTGTAAATTTGGTGGTAGCTCCCATCTCTTTTGCCTTATTTGTCAGTTTTGTCATTTCTGAATCTGTAGCACCGCTTATCGCTTTTACTTGGGACATAGCAGCCTCAAAGCCCTTATAGGTATCTATTGTATCTTTCAGTCCTATACTGACTCCAAGAACTGCCCCTGCTTGAAAGATGGGATTCTTTAACAGATTGATAATCCCTCTGACTGGTGAAGTAATTAGGTCAACCGCTCGCATTGTAACATTCCACGTTTTTCCTGCAAAGCTTCTTAGACCACTTCCAATTTTAGAAAGAACTGGTGCAATTTTATCTTTTGCTTCCAACAATATCTCATATTTTTCTTTTGCCCATTTTGCTAAACCTTTTTCTGTCTTCTGTGCCTGCCTGTCAAACTGGCTCACTCGTTCTCCTGCCCGCTGTGATGAAGTTCCTGTTCTTTCTGCCGTTGTTCCCAGATTTCCCAGCTTTCGGATTAAATTCGATAATTCTGGTTCTGTTTTATCCACGGTTTCAATGGGTATTTCAATTCTAAGTGTCTCTGCTATTGTCCTCACCTTCTTTCGTTCGCGAATCTAAAGTTATTCTCATAGATGCAAGCATAAATGCCTGTACGCCTTTTGATTTCTGATAAAATTCATCTGGAGGTATGCCTGTTGTCTGAAAAATATGATGGAGCAGACAAGCCTTTCCACCAGCCTTAATTAGTTTTTTGCCACTTCCTCCAGGTTGTCATCATAGCCACTAAGTTTGTCGATAGCCTCCAAGACCTTATCTTTTTCACCAGCTTTTAGCGAATACTCAATCACGTCTAAGCCGTTCATAATACGGTCCTCTTTAGCATTCAGTGCATTCCAAACCTTGTGGTTATCCCACAGATTTTTCCTGTCTTCCTCTACAGTTGCCTCGTAGATAATGGCAGATTGATATTTAATTCTGTCTGTATCTTCTGGCAGTTTCATACCAAACTGTTTATTACGTACATATTTGGTATACTTTTTCTTACATTTCTCGTACTCTTGAGAACTAAGAGGCCGAACGTGAAATGCAAAATACAGCCTGCCTTCTCGAACAATTTCGATACGCTGGGTTTCCTCTGATGCATACTCTGCCGCATCAATCAGCCCCTGAATAAAATCTTCTTCGTTTGCTCGAATTAATATTTTGGTCCCTTCCTCGTTGGTTTCATACTCTGTTATTTCTTGTTCTTCTACTTTCTGTGTTGCCTCATTGGTTGTATCGCTTTCTCCCATAGTCACACCTTTTGTAAAATTGCCTTTTCTAAAATCCTTTGACATCTGTATTTCCTCCTATTTCTGCATAAGAAAAAGGGCAGCTCTATGCCACCCTTTAATTCAATATCCTGTTATCTAATCCCTATCAATTCCAAGCAATGACTGTAATTTAGGCGCTCGATTGACAAAGAAATTCCAGTTACGCTTGATTACATCACCTGTTGTAACATTCTGAATGTCCACCTGTCCTGAAGGGATACACTCACGATAAATTACACGTTCCTCAGAGCCATTTCTGCCAAGCAATGACCCCTGAAAATCCCATACAGGCATAACCTGCGTTTCTAATGCTTCCATGAGTTCCTCAATAAACGCATCATCTTCTACCACAACTTGAGACATGGTAAGGCTCACAGAAAAGGTATTTGCTGTCTCATGTTCTTGTGCGTCGCCCAAAACACTATACTTAGCATTGTTCCAACTAACATTTGATGTAAACTGTTCCACTGTTGCCAGCAATACACCATCTTTGTTATAAAAAGCTCCATCTTTTCCAGTTCTTCCATGTCTGGAATCACCAGCTGCTCTTTCATTTCTCATAGTCTATATCCCCCTATTCTTCGTTCGTACTGAATCGGAACAAGAATGTCAGATAAATATGTTCCATCGAATCCTTGTCAATCACATCAATATCAAACCATGCACTGTCTCCGTCCGCCTTGTATGCGCTGCTCTCCGTTACCGCACACGCTACCAGCTTGCCTTCCTCACGCATGGAATCACCAACACCCTGTACCTGGCTGATAACAGTTGCCCTTCCATTGTTGTCATTGTCCACCTTGCCGACCAAATCATCTGTGGTAGTATTGATACGCCTTATCAACTCAAATCGTGTCTTTACCCTTCTAATTTTCTTCCAGCCATCATCTTGGTTATCTGCTGGTGTAATAAGTGTGTTGATTGCATTATCAATCCACACTTGCTTTACTTTGTTGTAGCTTAGTACAATACAGCCCTTTTTCTCTGCGGAAATCATCTCTGTATTTGTAAGCCTTTCAAGAATCTCCGAAAATCCAGTAATTACGGTATGAGTAAGTGAAGAACTGGAAGACACAGCACCAATCATGCCAGCAATACGTGCGGCTGTCTGATATCCATCAATTACTGTTCCCTGCTCCTCTATCCATGCATTTAAAACATAATTCATCTTTTCATCATTAAGTGCCGCTGCATGTTTCATTCTTGTTTCTAAATCAACGGTATGTTTTTCTGCAACAACTGCCTGTGCAAGAGAACCCGCATCAAAAATTCGGTTTATAAAAGATTGTAACAGCAGATGGATTTCTGTGTCCTCTGTATCAAGACAGACTGTATTAAACTCGTATGGCTCAATCTGGGCAAAGGCATTCGCGTAATCTCCTGTAGTTGTCTCTGGGTTTGTACCACTGGTAAAGGCTCTTTGCGATATCATTTCCAGAACAGCGCGCTCTTTATTTTGCTTTAACTCTGCTTTGAAGTTCTTAGAGACTGCCAAGGCATCTGCCAGTGCTTTTGCCTCACCTTCCCCAGAAGCAAATTCAACCTTCTCAAATTCTGTAGTACCAGCATAAAAAATACATTCCTTCAAGCTGGAATCTGACAGTTTTTCCCGAACTGTAACCATAAAATTCTTTTCTCCAGGGTATTTGGCTGTGATGCAAAGTGTATCTGAATCATTTACATCTTTTAAAGTAATGGTTCCCTGGGTGCCTCCATTACCTACTCTGCAAGCAATAATCGTCTTTGCACCGCCTGCAATCGCCTCTCTCATTGCATCTGTGGTTAATCCAGTTCCAAAAATCTTTTCATAACCATCTTCAGCATTTAATTCCACTGCTGTATTTAGTGGTCCGAAATCTGCCTTAAATATTACGGCTGTCACTCCATTCATAATACCAGCTACAGCATTCCTGCCTTTTTTCTGGATATTAAAATAGGAACCTGGGCGTATCTTTGTCTCACCTAAAATAAACGTCCCCGCCATCTTTATTGAACCTCCCTTTTCATAAATTTTTCTACAATTCCTTTTGCTTCAGTAACAGTACATTCTGTTTTTCCAGCAGCTTTTAATGCTGCCTCAACACACTCCTGTCTTACGCCAAAAACCTTTCTTGCATTCGCTGTTAGCTCGGTTACTGGGTAGACAGACTCCTGTAAAGTTTTCTGTTCTTTTTTTAGTACCTGCTCTCGTGCTACTTCCACTTTAATATCAGTAGTTTCGACACTTCTAGTCTCCTTTAATGTTTCCTTTGCCATTGTATACCTCCTATTTATACTTGACATGGGTTGCTGTAAGTGAATGCGGTTTTGCCTTATACCGTAGCAACCCATAATGACCTGTTACAAAAATCTGGCCGTCTTTGAGATAATCAGATTTATAATTCGCCTGTAAGCGTTTAATGAACATAGGTGAATGGTCCAGCATGATAATTTCTCCATCTAATGACATACGGTTTGCAATCGCAGCAGCCATCTTGAGTCTTGTTTCACTCTCTGGACATAAAATATGGACAGCAATTCTGCCGTCCAGCCATGCAACTGTATTTGTTTCCTCAGACTTATCCACTGACATTAAACGACAATAAATTACTGGTCTTTTCCCTGTTGCCTCTGTGATTTCCTCCATCTGGTCATATCCCATAATGAAACATTCTGGATACAATTCTTTGATATACTTATTCGTCGCCATAATTGGATCTGGATCAGATGTCTCTTGCGACGGATATTCTAGGATATCAAACCGCACTTCACTTCCAATAGTAATATTTCCCTTCTTTTCATCTATGGTGAAAGCGTCTGTCCTTGCCCATGAAAAACAGTATGGTGTTCCTCCTTCTGGTTTTAATATTACATCTCGAAGGCAGTCCTTTATTAACGGCTCAATCTGTTCTGGCATGACTTCTGTCGTATTCTGACAAAGAAGGGACACCGAAAGCGTACCTGTACTGTGCCGCTCCTCATTTGCTAGAAGGTCAAAGTTATAAACTATCTGTGGATACTGTGTATTTCCACCCCACCCTTCCTGACTTTCCTCTGGTGGATCTGAACCAAAAATAGCAGGCGCACCACTAAACGATGCAAGATTTTTTATAAGGTTCTCTGAACATGTAAACCGCTTATAAATCAATTCTTCTAACATCATTGTCCACCACTCCCTTCCGTTTCCTGTTGGTCCTCATCTATCTCTACGCCATATTCCTTTATCTCTGTCATATCAGTAGACCACCGAATCTCCCATTGTCCGTCGATTACCTCGGACACTGGAATAACAAAGTGATTTGTTACATTACCAATTCCAGGATAATACTGTACAATTAATTGCTGTTCTGTTGCTGTTGTAACAAAACCTGCTTTTCCTTCATTCCATGTACAATGTTTACCCCAAAGCAAATCTCCGCGCTTAATTTGGGACATATCAAAGGCGGCTGTTGGTTTTTCCATTATTAGTGCCATAGTTTACCCCCTATGTATAAGGCTCGCTGTAAATCCTCTGGATTTCTGGCATAGCCTTTTCTTTTATTTTCTCTACAAATGGTCTTGGCGCTATTTTGCCGTCATTTGTACCATTTTCCAGTATTCCTGCATAGTATTCCTGGCTCTCAAGTTCCGCTACAATAGCAACTCCTCCATTAGAAGAATTTTCACTCCTCACCTGTCCGTTCCAATGCATACGGAGATTCCCTGTCCGTCTAGCGGGTGCTTCTCCTGGTGCTGATGCTGTATATGTTGCATGTTTGGTAAACGGTTTTCTATAAACTTTTCCACTTCTTTGTCCTTTTAACACTTCTAATTCAGCATTCCTAATTGCATTTACTGCCCGAACTCCTCTGGAAATTACTTTTCGGTTAACTTCTGATACCTGCTCTTTTATTGTTGCATGAATCGCACTTCCAGCACTTCCGTTTTTTCCATCTGCCCATAATTTCATTTTGCATCCTGCCTTTCCTCCGCATAATATATTGTCGATATGCCAAGCATACCAGTATCATCAATATCAACAATATAGAATACACGCTCTCCAAGTATCAGCTTATCTGTTCTTTTTGCTTTGGGACTTCCAGCCTGCACAATTGTATGAGTAACTACATGGTCTTTCTGGTTATGGTTTGTTCGGTCCTCGTCGGAGGCTTCTGCAAGACACCCCTTCAATATTTTTGTCCCATCACCGCTATGACTGTTTGCCACCCTTCCTGTGCCTGTCACCACCTGTTTATTTTCTTCCACAATAAAGTCTTTAAACAGATTCCCTGGTCTCACATACATCATTCTTGTATTGTTCATCTGCTTTTTGCCCTTTCATTGCGCTGCATACCAGTATAAAAGTATGGAGGCTTACAAGCTGCCTGCTTACTAAAGTGTGGTACACTACATTCTGCTGACACTTCTTTTTTCAGCTTGTCGTAATCTTCCCGCCATAACTTCGCCCTTTCTTGCAGTTCTAACGTTAGTGGACCCGTTTTCGTACTGACCTCATAAGAAAAGCGCCTGCACAGACTTTCCAACAACATAAGCTTTGCTTTTTTCCATGATTTTGGATAGGTTTCAATGGCGGCTTGGATTTCCTCATCAGTCAGCGCCGTTGTATCGGAACAACCTTCTACCATGACATCGCCCAGCTCAAATCGCATACGGTCCTTTCCAAGTTCCTTAACATTTCCTGGATCATATGTGTATGTACCCTTTGCCATTAGGTATCAACTCCCTCTGTATTGGTTCCTGTGGCTTCATTGCTGCTTATAGATTCACTTGAAGCTGCTTTAATGGAGAATAATTTATCTGCCTGCTCTTTGGCTGCATTTTTAACCGTTTTACGGCTGTCTGCTGCATGGAGAAGTATTAATACATTCTCACTCTTAACATCTGCAATTGCCTTTGCACCTTCATCAGCATTCAATTGCATAATGGAAAATACCTGCTGGATTTCCTCGGATTTTGCCCAAACTGTCATATGCTGTTCATTTTCTCCATCAGAATCTATAACTATATCGATCATGACTGTTTCCATCAATATTTCTGAATCGACTTCCTTTCGTTCTGCGGCCGACTGCTGCAAAACTTCCTGTAATTCTTTCTGCTTTTGCTTCATTTCTGTAATTGTATTATTAACAGCTTCCTCTATTGCCTCCGCAAGCATCTTGTCAACCTGTTCCTGTGTAAAAAGAGTACCAGACTGTCCGCCTGATACCCCCATGTTGTCATTTACAATCGTAATTACACCCATTTTCTCTTGCAGCCTGGCATCTGCCACAAGATTTTCTGGTATTTCATTGCCAATGTAGAATTTTTTTCCTCCAAAGCTGCAAGGTTTATTTGCAATCAATCTCATAGCGCGCCTCCTATACTGCATCTGCAAAGAACATCGCCAAATCGTCTGCTGTCTTTTTCATATCAGCAGCCATAAGACCCTCAATAAACTCCGAATGTGTACCATTTTCTCCCAAATAACTTAGAATTGGCAAAATATTACCATTCCCCAGCATATCCCATGTAAAGATATAACCTGCGGAAGGTTCATCAATTGATGGAGAATCTGTCGCGTAAGCTAACAGGAAAGCATTTGGATCACCAATATATTCCATCTTTGCAGTCTGCCCTAATTCCGCCTTATTCATAATGGAGCGCTGCACTGTAATCCTGTCAATTCCAAAAAGCTGTGCCAATACATTTAATGTAACAGAGGCAGGATTTGCTGTAGAACCGCCATATTTTACTCTTTCCAGAATTGCAGGGTGTTTCTTTAGTGCGTTAAATACATTAACTCCCAGTGCTAATCTATTTGGCATACGTCCAGTAGATTCTTCCATTGCTGTTTTCTTCTCGTCCATAAAGGACACTGGATCGGAATTGGCATTGCTAAACTTAATGAACTGTCCAGATGTCGGTATGGTAGAATCAACCCCCGTAAGTTCCTGTCCCCATACACCCTTTTTGAAAAAACTACGGGCAAACCATGCATCCTGGTGAATATTTGCCTGTGATGCCATTGTCTTTGTTCTCTGCTGTTTTGGGTCTGCTATCCTTGGACCCATTCTCCGGTTTAAGTCTGTCTGCCTGATCTGGTCAATACCCATAATCATCTGATCTACTACGCAAGCATAAGTGTCCATATGTTCAGAAAGCACTGCCGGATCGACTTTGCCGTATGCTGGTTTTCTATGCCAGTTGTCACGTAGTAAATCCTCTTTATCAAATATGTAATAATTATCAGAGGATAAAGACACTGGGCAAATCGGAAAAATCGTCTTTGCAAAACTCTTTTCATCACTCTGGTAATATGCCAGCGCCATATTTGACAACGCTGTGTGTGGTCTGAAGGCACCCTTTGCAATATCTGCTTGAATGCTCGCTGCTGTTCTTTTCGCCATTTTTCATTCCCTCCTGCTTTAAGCTTTTTGATATTTGGCAATCTGCACTCTGCAATAATCATCTTTTGCAACTGTTGAAAGTGCGATACCTACTACATAGTTACCGGATTCTGCCTTAACAGCCAAACCGTTAGATGCTGTGACTTCATTCCCTTTGGCAATTTCGCCACCAGCTAAGATATAGCCAATATCCTTAATCTGAATATCAACATCATCACCAATAGTTACTTTTCCCGATTCCACACCGGAAATATCATTCATTCCAGTTTCAATCAGTGCAACTCCTATCAAGACAGTAGAGCCATCTGTTGCTAGAACAACATTGCCGTCCTTATCATATGTCATAATCCGATTTCTTGCGTCCTCAATGTTATCTCCAGCCTGCTCCACAATCGTAACACTCTGGTTCACCTGTACTCCATTGAAATTTCTGTTTCCCACTTGGTTATCCTCCTTCCTTAAAATCCTGCTTCTGTTTCATACTCACTCATAAGTTCTGGATTATCTTCCCAGGCTTTCGCTACTGCCGTAGCATAATCCAAGGAAGAATTTTTCTCCATATACCCTTTGGCAATGGTTTCAATTTTTGCCTCGGCTGCTCCTGCTGTAGAACCATGACCGGACTTTCCAATTTCAGAGAATACGCCGGACTTTTCAACTGCTGCTACTGCCTGGTCCAACACAGCAATCATATCATTGTAGGCAGTTCCTCCCGCAGCTTTAAGACTTTTCAGCATAGGCACCAATTCTTCTTCCTTTTTACCGATAATCACATATCTCTTTGCAACCTCGGTCAGTTCTCTAGCCTCGGCATCTTCGCGGAATTTCTTCAAGCTTTCCAGTTCTGCCCTTACTGCGGGGTGCAGTCCCTTATAGATGCTGTCTGGTTCCTCTGTTTGTGCAACAGATGCCACCACATTAGGCACAGGCTGGGTTACAGACTTAACTACTGTTGGTTCTGTAGATGCAGGAGGCAATAACTGTTCTACAGGTGCTGATGCGCCTCCATCAACGGTATTGTCTCCCTCGTCCACTCCATAGCGTTTTTCAATGTTTTCCAGAAAAGCTCTCTCCGCATCTGTTAGTTTACTCTTGTCAATCTTCATTCCCATTTCCCTTTCTTCTCCTTTCGGTTTTTGGTTGTTATCTGGTTCCTCTTTTTCAGATTCCTCTTTGGCAACTTTTTCAATTGTTTCATTCAGCCTTTCTACCGCCGATTTCATAATCTCCAGCTCTGCCTCTGATACATCTTCATTTTTCTTTACAATGCTGGCTGACCTGCCGCTGGACCACTTCTTGATTGATTCCTGCACTACTGCGTAAAATTCATCAAGACTCTCCTGCATTGCTGCTGCCGCGCTGGCACTGTCCAGTTCATCATCATTGAGGATTGAACAAAGAGAAGACTGCAATGCATAACCGATATCCCATATCTCATCACAAATCTTTTGGTTGTTGACTTCATTGACTTTCTCACTGAAACTTATGGAATCGCCTTTCTGTATTTCAGCTACTGCACTGTCAATTTCCTCTTGATTCATACCAGCCGCTTTTCCAATAAAGCCAAACAACTTTTTAAGTATGCTGCTGGAATTTTTCGGTTCTTCTTTATCTTTTTTCTTCCTCATTTTAATATCAGCATCAGGATTTGCCCCTTCATCTACAAAATCTACCTTCTTGATTTTAAGATTCCTTAGCTTTGTTGCCACCTTCTTGTCTCCTTTCTGTAAAATTTATAATACAAAAAAGACACCTTTTCAGATGTCTTTTTGAATTATCAGCATATAATTGCATTTGTTATTGTCTTTATGCGCAATATTTAATCTCATATTCTGAAACAATTTTGGAGAAAATTTCTCGTAGTTTCTTATCTTCGTCAATGATATCCATACGATTTGTATTCTTTATCTCAGTTTTTGTGCACCCACTATCGGACATTCGCTGTTTTTTGTTCCGAAGTCTGGTTCCTAAATCACAACCAGCGCGGCACTCTAATTCACTGTACATCTCATTTCGCAAAACGTTAAATTCGGTTCCACAACTCTTTTGAATACGATTAAACTTTATATTAATTTCTTCACGCCAGTTGTCAAGTATTGGTTTAACAGCGTCTTTTATATTTTCTGTCGTAACAATTGCTTTCTGCGCCAACTCTTTTGCTTCCTTTGCCTGTAACTCTGTTGTAGCAATTTGATTTATCATCTGAAATAACATTTTTGTTTCGGGTGACAATCTTTCATCTACAAGCTGTCTGACACGAAAATAGCTACTTACAAGCTGACGCTGCACTTTCCATGCCAAATCGTCGGTGAAAGACTTAACAAGCATCAAATAGCCGCTTTCTGTCATTAAATTTACTGGAATGTTCGGATTTCCTCCCTTCGGTGGGTTGGGTACGTATTCCGTACAGAACTCCGAATAGGAAATTGTAAAGAAATCCTCGCCCTCAATGAAATGCTTTTTGTTATCGTTAAAATTTCTCTTTGCAGTTCCTTCTGGTCTGCCATGCACAGCATCAATATCCTTGAATGTCACTACTCGCTGACCTTTATACTCCTTTATTGAAATATCATGGTTGTTAATCTTGATAATATCATTCATGTACCTTACCACCTTTCTATAAATTTCTCTTATAAGAATACTTGGGAAACAACTAAAGCGTTTTCATTTACATTAACAACACCCTGCTTCACCAACCCTGCGCCTACTAGACAGCCAAGATGATCAAGAAATGGACCTTTTGCTTCATTTTTATTCGACTGGAATCCTTTCTGCTTCGCCTTCGATAGAGAACATAGAGTAAGTCCCATCTTTTACCTTTTCCCATACATCAGAATCCGTAACTTTAAATCCAATCCACCAGCCAACTGGCAGCGTTCCTACTGGAATACCCATTGCTGCCATTTTATCTTCTGTAAATACAACGCTTTCTATTAATACAGCAACACCGCCTCTTTCATGCATTTCGCCGCCTTCACCATAAAGCCTTACATATTCATAAACTGCTTCCTCAAGCTCACAAGGAGCGATAATGTCACCCTGCCAATCTTCTATCAGCTCACCATCTGCACGTATAGACACACTTGCCCACCCAAAGGCAAGATGCCTGTCATCATCAGATTTTGTTATCTTGAAACGTCCTTTTAGAACCTCATTTTGTTTTTCAATTAGTTCAGAGAATTTTTTCACTTTATCCTTTCTACCTACCTTTCAAATATTAATATAAAAAGGACCTGTTCCCAAGTCCTTTATTTTTCCTGTTTTATATTCCAACAATCAGAAAACTATTTAATTCCATATTTTTCTCTTAATTTTAGAATTTCTTTTCCAAACCACTTTGTAATCTCATGCAATTCTTTAGCCGATGGATCTGTATCCAATCCAGAAGGATATAAAATGTTTCTATATTTTCTCAATATCGCATCTTTTTTTTTCAATGTTTCTTCTATCAGTTTTTTCCCCTCTTCTTCGTAGGCAGCCCATGAATCTTTATCGTTTCTTTCTTTCATATCGAAATCCATATTTTTCAGCCAGCCTCCTTACAAAAAAATCATATTCATCAAAATCCACATCTGCATTACCGTAAAAAACCTGTTGCAAAAATTCTGCATAATTTTCTCCTTTATAAGCATGTTCCAATTCTGCTGAACTTGCATAACCAGTTTCCAATGTCCGCTGAATGGTATATGTATATTTGAAATCTACGCCTTTAAGCTGGGTAAGTTCATAATCCATAAACAATGAAATATCATCATAACTGAACGAAAAATGCGTTTCCTGTATTGGATGGTTATGTGTAACGTAAGCACCATACAATTCTTCACTTAAATCAATATTAGGATAAACTGCTTTTTCATTTCCAAAGCATTTCCACACCAAACCAGAGGACGATATTACAACCGCATTTTCAATATTACTATTTACAATTTCAGCCTCATATTTAATTAATTCTGACTTTATCACATCATCAGACATGTTGTCAAGAGAGCCAAGATATTCTGGTGGTTCATGTTCTGGAATTTCCACACTATCGTCATCTCCTGCGGAAAGCCCCCTATCTGTAAACACAACTGGCTCCACCTCAATATACTCCACGGCACAAGCACATCGCGGGTGCGCAGGCGGCAGCAGATCTTGTCCTGGAAATAGCGTTTTGCCCTTAAATGGAAAACTTTTGTCCATTTCAATTTCTGTACCTTCAAGTGCCTGGCATATGGTACATACCCTGTCGTCTCCTGATGTGCTCCATCTCTTTTTTACTGTTCCAAGATAGCCTTGTTGTTGGGCTTGCCGTATTCCTTCATCTGCCCCTCTGTTATATGCAAATGCGCTTTCTGTTTGTGCTATAGTCATAGCTCTTTGACGGTGTTTCCTCTCTGCGTATTTACAGGTTGCATCAAGCGCTTTTCTCTGCATATTTTCGGGCTTCATTCGTGGGTGCTCTTTTTTCAGATTCTCTATAATACTGTCATAAAATTTGGCTGCTGCTTGTGCATCACCTTTTGTCAAGCCAATACAAGGGCGGATAAGTCTGGACAGCTCATCAACAGTATGCCCTTCCTTCATCTTCTTTGCTACCAGAACAGAGATAGCTTCTTTCTGTTCTTTCGTACAAGCTGTAACCAATTGCGCACCATGCTCATGAATCCACTTTAACATGCCTGGTGTCTGTGTGTTAAATACAAATGTTTTATCGTCCAAAATAGGCTGCCCTGATGCACCAGCAATCACTGCATTTGTCCACAAGCCCTTCAGTCTGTCTGAAATTAATTTGGAATAGTCCTGTCTCCATAATTCTATGGCTTCTTTACTTAATGTTCCATCTAGTACAGCCTGCCGCAACTCCTGATATGTAATCGCATTTTGTTGATCTTCCCAAAAGCCGCAAAGAATCTGTACTGGTTCCTCATTATTATTTTCAAGATATTCTTCAAGGCGCTCTAAAACTTCCTGGCTGTTAGCTGTCTTTACTTTTCGCACCCGTTTCGGAGGAATGATTCGTAATCCCATATGCTGCTTTTCCTTTCTGTTTTGGCTGCTTTTATAAAGCTGTATGACATATTCTGTATATTAAAATATCCGTTATCTCCCTAACCGTTTTTTAGCCTCTTCCGCCTTACTATTTTGTATTTCCTCGCTTTCTTCATCAGGTTCAGTCCCTGCGGCTGTTTTTGGCTCTGGCGGCTGGTTCTGCTCCTGCTGTTCCTGCCTTGTTCGGTCAATCTCCCTAATATCAGAATAAGTTCTATCTGGAAGATGTCCGACCTGTCGAATATAATCTTCTAATCCATCATCAGGTATTAAAACGCCAATTCCAGTCATATCCTTTATAAATGCTGCAACCTTCGTAATATCTGCATCTTCTATATCTCCATGTGTCATTTTGGGATATTCTGTAATGCCAGAAAAATACTGACCGTTAATGTCAATCAATGATGGTATGCCCTGGCTGTTAAACGTCTCACAAATGATATCCAAAAAAGCTCCTATAGCAACAGCAAACAGTTCTGTCTTATCCGAACTAAGCGCCCAACTTCCCGTTTTGTCATGCCCTAGGAAAATAAAATCTGCTAATACTGTCATAGCAATTCTGATGTCGTAGCGATTTATAATCGCGTTGGTATCAAATTGTCGCGTTCCACCAGAACTTAGTAATTCCAACTTATAACCAAACGGAAGGACAACTCCCTCCATTTCGTCCCTGCGAATATTTCTGACCATACTTTCAAGTCCAGCTAATATATCAGCATTTTCTGGCATGTTTTTGTCCCATAAATCTACACCATCTGGTCCATATAGCACTGGAAGTCCTGCCAAATCTCGCTCAATACCAATTCCTTCTATCTCTTGGATTCTCCGCTTGAAGTACCATGACCGATAAGCATTTCTAAGAATACTCCTTCCTTCTGGATTGTTCTTACGACTTTTTGTCCGAAATAGTAACGCCTTCTCCATAGGAATTGTAAATGTCCCAAAATCTGGGGGCGGCATCTGTGTCATTCCAAGCAGATTATCCTCATTGTCATATTCCCATTGATAAAGTGTTTCCTGTGCCCTTATTGGAAGTTTCTTCCAACCAATAAGACCATCATTAAATTTGCTCCTGGTTCGTGTATCTTTTGTATTTCCCATGCGCCGCTTATATACAATTTCATGAAAGCTCCAACCATAGGTGAGAAAAGACAGGATTTCTGATATTGTGTCAATCCATGTGTCCTGCATATCATTCATGCAGCTCTCCACAAATTCAGCAGCTTCTTTATCCTTTGCAGTATCTCCGCCTGGCTGCACATTCCAACTGCATTGTCTCACCAGCATTTCTATAGAAAAGAGGATAGCGCCTATTATATCATCATTTTCAGACATTTCCCTGTATATCTCTATCCCCCGTTTTCCCCTTAGCTCATAGAGAAATTCTTCATAAATATTTCCGCCATAGCGCCGCTGCCCTATACGACCTATCTCTTTGCTGCTTGCCATTGACACCTCACCTCTTTTCCTTTATATATTATTGATTTTATGTAGAATATCCTCTATTCTTTGGGATAGTGTGTAAATTTATTAAGATGATCTTTTAAGTTCTGGTACTCTTTGGCATGATGCTTTTCCAAATATTGCAGTTCCTCTGGATGCTCTATAAATATAGATGCAGGTAGAAACTGCCTCCAGATACATCCATAAGAAGGAAAAATATCTACTCCTGTCAGTTCGCTTAATTTATTTAAAACTTTTTTCAAATTCATTGTGTCAGGTGTTTTGCATTCATGGGAATATTTACAATACCAGCATCCATAAAACATTTGATATGTATCTATTTCTTCTTGTTCGGGTGCGCACCATGCACTCTGTAACTGTCTTGCAATACAGTGTAAGTCTTTATCTGTTAATTCTTCCACCAATTTTACCTCCAATAACTACTCTTACCTAGATTACTGTCTGAAGGCGGCGCCGAATATGTCCAGCCGTTTTCTATCTCGCTGAAGGCAGAACTGCTTGCATCTACCATATCCTTAAACTGGGATTGTGGAAAGCTCTCAAGCTGGTTAAAATACATCTCGTTCCAGTCTGCTGCCAGAATATCTACATTTCCTTTGTCCATTCCTTCAAGTCCAAGCCACTGCGCCGAGAATGGTTCTGCTCTTGTAACCTTATCCCCTGATTCCGGCAGTATCTTTACAGCAAATCCTGACAGAAATTTCAAAAAGCTCTGTGCCTGCGCCTTGCCCGCCTGTCCTGGGTCTTGAGGAAGGCGTGTTATTACCCTTCCGTACTTTGCCTTGTCTGCAATACAGGTCATTTTAATCAGCTCCCGTACTTCAGCGGAATCCAATCTACGGTTAATCACATCAGCAACAATATAGCGCCCATTTTTGCGTTTACCGATTAGCACACCAGCCGTATATGCAGGTTCTCCGTTTTCGTCCTCCGAAGTCGCCGCTAAGTCCCAGCCTCTCGCCCACAAAACCACATCTGTAGGTAATACTTCTAGCATATTGACTTTAGTTCTTTTAAACATTAGTCCTGCTGCTGCCTTTATCTTCCAGTTGCCTCTAAGTAACCGTTCCATGTCAACCTCTGTCATTGCCTTCAAGTTTGCCAAATATCCAGGATCGCTTTCCATCAAGATTTTATTATTTTCCAGATAACTTGCAATGAATGTAACACTTTTGCAGTCCTCCACATTGACCTCATATTTCTTTGCTAACTCCTCAGGAGTGTTTTCCCAATAGATGACATCATTTAGCATCACCATCCACCTTACTTGCCCTGATCGTTCTGGGATTGCATAGCCAGTTTCCTGGTCTATCCACCAGCTAATAAACTCTGCTACCCATGAATCTGCATCAGGGTTGCAGGTCGCTCTCACATACGGGCGAATGCCACAAGTAGTTCTGTTTCGAGAGAGCATATACAGAAACTGATGTTTTGTGAAATGTGTCAGTTCGTCAAAACCAATATAAGCAATCTCTGTGCCTTGCCATGATCCGAGGTCCTCATCTCTTTCAATGTGAGCAAAACTTAGCTTCGCACCACCATCAAACCTCCAATGTAATTTCGGTGACTTCCGTGAGTGGGCATCTGGAACCTGTCCAAATATCTTATTACTGGCGTCCCACAGACCGCCTTCTGCCGTTATCTGATTGTAGTTATGACGAAATATCACAGCACCAAAACCCTTGACATCTTTGTGTCGAAGCGACTCCAATAACAAGGCATATGTCTTCCCTCCTCCGGCAGCACCTCCATATATGATAATATCAGCCGATGATGTCATAAACTGTGTCTGAGGTCCAGCCTGGGGTGCAAGCTCGAAGACATTTTTCTTATCCCTTCCATTATTAGGCAGATTAATTGCTGGATATGTTATCTCGACAATTTCACTTTCTTCCTCCGGTATGAAACTAAAACGGTTCAAATCTCCAGTTAATTCTCCGATCAACCGGATAGCAGATGTGTCACCTTCGACCAAAGCCTTTTGCAGAAGTCGGACAACAACCGCTGTTTGATAATTCTGATCTCCCTTTTTGATGCCAAAGGCTTCCAAGTTGAGCTTATTTTTTTGTCCAACTACCTCCATTGACATGAGAACTTTTGCTGTCTCACGCATGGTTTTTTTTGCCCTTCGGACCTCCCCAGATTTTATGCCACCGTTTCTGCCCCTCTCCTTTGCTTCTTCCTTGGTTCGTACCGGCTTCAAGTCCTTCTGTGCCACATCTGTCACACCACCTTTCCATAGGCACAAAAAAGGAACTCATTATAGCCTTTTTCAGCCTTTTTCGAGTTCCCTTGATGGATTTATTTCCTATTCAATTTCCATGCTTCTATTCCCCATACAGACAACTGACTACTTCTATTCCCTTCTCTATTGCCTTGGGTATGTCTATTCCTATCTGCTTATAGAATTCTGGATGCACTATGCACTCATACGCCCTTGCCATTGTATCTCTCTGTGCCTTTGTTACATTTATCCGAAAGTCCTTTGCAATCCGAAGAGCTTTCTTCCATTCCCCAGCTTTTACTGCTTCCCTTACAATATCTGACTGCTTTACCAACTTTCCATCTCTTACTACCATATCGACACCTCTTATATTCTAAACATATCAACATGGGAATTGCAGAATGTTGCAGTCTCTCCATTTCCCAGATCCAATACCAGATACTCGTTATATTCATCTCGACTGTTTTCATCAGTTTCCAATCCGATTTCAATAGCCCGATCCCCTGTCACTACTTCAAATCCTTCAATCTGATATTCAATCTCTGCTACCTTCTTGCTCTCCTCTTTATACTTAACTCCGTCATATACTTTAACTTTAACCTTCATAAGTGCTACCACCTTTTCTTTGTTATTTATCGTACTCGTAACGTAGCACCTACGTTTTTGATGTCAATAAGTATTTTAGAGAAAATCAAAGTTCTTTAATAGAAGTCTGGTTCTAATTTTCTTCCCTCCTTAAATTGCTGGAAATCTGCCCATTCCTTATTCTCTACCTTACCCTGGCTCCTCGCCCATGTATAATAATTCTCCCATGAGCAGTCATCGAACAAGGAGAGTTGCTTAGGCTCCAGTGCCGCCTGCTCCTCAATTGTCATGTCTAGGTCTGTTTTACCGTTCCTTTTCCCAATGAGAGTATGAACATCGAACACCCAATCTGGTATCCCTTCCACTCCCAGGTGACATTTCGTAATGTCGATATGTTCAATTTCGTTTTCATTCAAGATGCGATCCGGCAACATGAAATTACAAGCTACATAGCAGGCATCTCGATTCTTCCTTGCTAGGCAAAGAAGCGTGATCGCCTTCGCTGCAAACAGAGGGTCCTTGTCATATCCCTTCCTGCCTTTGTTGCAGAAATCATCTGCCAGCTTCAGCGCGATTACCTCCTTTGTCATAATACCATAGCAGTCCTCCGCTGATACCACCACCAGCCGCTTCCACATATAGGTGTGGAAATTCCCGAATAATTCATAGGCAGCATATCCCGCCAGGTTTGGGTTGCTCCGTCGAATTGCTTTCTGTAGCATAGATGCCATGTCGTACATATTATGACCATTCTTAGTCATCAAATTATAAGCCATGTAATCAACCTCCTATTTTTTATCGTAATCGTATCGTAACACCTACACCACCGTTGTCAAATAGGAATTGACGAAATAACTGAATTATCTTGGTACATTTATCTGAGGCTTGTTATTCTTGTAATTGTACTTGAAATACTTCCCCCATTTCCGCTTCATGTTCTCAATACTATCTATCTGATCTTGGCGCAGCTTCGAGCTATCTCCTCCGGCATTGACATCTTGGTAATCTTTACAAATGATATATCGTGGCTTCAGAATAATACGATTATATAAAAGCTCCTGTAATACCAGGTCCAAATCATAATTATACTTACAGTTTTCATCTGGACGGGCTTTTAACACCCTCTTATACACCCACTTCAAAGAACCAGACGTACCCTTAAAGGCAAATTCACCATCGTATCCATATGGAATACCAGTGGCATCTATACAGGCATAACCGACATTCAAATCAACCATCATCTGTGCGATGCGTTCAATTTCTGCCATAATGGTATTTTTATCCTTGTTCAATCGGGTGGTGTCGTCAAGTCGGTACATCATATCTTCAATATCATCATCAGCAATGAAAACAATGTCCTCTGGTGCATGGTCTACAATCCACCAATACGTTCGGATAGCATTGTTAACTTCCTCGTCTGGAACCGCCCACACATTCTCTACGCCTGCCTTACGGTACAGTTCCGATTCACTTGCCCTCACCACATAAACACACTGTTCTAGTAGGTCCTGAGTGAGTATTTTATTGTATCGGTGATAGCTCTGAACATAAATTCCAAGCGTCAATTTATCTTCTTTTTTCATCTGCTATCACCTTCTCCATCTTTCTAAAATGGGTATCAATGTTATGTCCTTCATTCATTGCATAATCCAAGATCGACATATATGGTCGAAATTCTCCCCATAGTTGCCGATACTGTATTGGTTCCCATTCCTGATACACCAGCTTAATACCATTCTCCTGGAAATGAACATCTTTCTGGTAGTTCCTACCTCCGGTTCCAGATAAATAGGTATCAGCTTCCAAGCATTTACATATCTCAATCACCCTGGCCTCTGCTTTGCTTTCCAGCTTCCAGTTTGATGTGTAATAAACCTTTTTCTCATTCCAGCCAAACCAAAACAGGAAGAAATTCATCAGTGCAATATTTAGCTGTGCCAGGTTATCATAACATTTATTGACAATTTCTTTATAAGCAGGAAAAAGCTCTGAAAAATATGGAGCCTTCTTATAGTTCATCTCTACCGTCTTTATGTGTTTGTATTGCCATTTAAGATCATCATTCGGAATTACCTCCAAAAGTGTCTGACCGAACTTTTTACGCAACGGAACTTTCAGTCGGCACTCGCCCTGTGGTGTCTTGATTCGGTTCCATTCAAACACATAGCCATTACTATACTGTACGTCATCCAAGAATACGAAAGCATCTGCCTTCCATATCTTATGAAATACTCCCAGATATGGCAAATAACATGGTTGGTGAATTGTTGTCGTCATTCTTTATACCCCCAATCCAAACACCATTTGAAAAGACTCCGCCATTAGCAAACCAGATTGGCTTCCTCTTAGAACTGCCATAGCATTGATAACTTCCCTAGAACGTGGGTGAGGTGCTTTCCTGATAACATCTTTATAAACGCCTACTGCCTTAACTTTCTCAGACAAATCTTTCTCACTTATACCAACAAATATATTCGGAATAAAGAAACCATTCGTCGTACTTACATTCCAGTCCGTAGAGGAAGGAACCTCCATATACATAATCTTTCGTATTGGCTGGATATTCGCAATCTGCCTCATAGGAAGCCTTGATGCCTCTATACAGCACTCTGATGTAATTCCATGATCCACATGAACATCCGCCGGGTGATGCGTAATCAGAATATCTGGTTGACAATCTTTAATTGCTGACTCTATGAACCGAACAATTGCATGATGGTCTTCATCTTTGAACCTCATACACCCAAAATCTCCAATATAGGACTTTTTCACTCCAAGAATGGCATGGCTAGATGCAATACCATCTTCCAAGTTATCATCCCTGGTAGGGCTCCAATGACTAAGTAGACAAACATAAACTTCATCGCCATTTGTGACTGCCTTGTGCATGGTGGCGCCAGCTCCCAAAACCTCATCATCTGGGTGCGCCGCTACTACCAAATATTTCATGCCTGCTTCTCCCCTTCGTCTTTCTTACTATTTTCTAAAGGCGCTTCGACTTTCTCCAACTTCTCTACAATCTGCGCCTTCATTTGATCGTACCAGATTGCTCTTGCCTTAATCTTGCGCTTCTTCGTGATGGCAACTTTCCTACCCTCTATCCCCAATTTACGAATAAGGTCATTATAATCAATCTCACTCTTGCAAACTATCATTACATAATTGTACTTCTCGTACCGAATCAGCTCCATATCCTCAATTTTCCGTTCTTCTGGACTTTCATTGTTGAGGTCAATTCCAAGATCAAGATTAAGGTCCGCAGTCCAATCTGCCAGCAACTCTAAATCCCATTCGCCAGCGTGGGTATTATCCATAATATTTATAGAGCGAAGTTCTGCTTCAGAATATCCTATCAGTCTCTTAACATCCACCTCAATATCTGGATCGCGCCTAGCAAGTATGACGGATCGTTGGTTTCCGGCAATTACATTGTCATGTTCATCTACAAGAAAAATGCCGAAGTCACCGAACAAGTCCATTGACCGTTCCAGCTCCTCGGTTTTCTTCTTTGAAATTTTCCTAGGGTTGCCAAAATTGTGTTTCAGATCACCAACCTTCATTTTACACACTTCAATCCTTTTCATAATTTATTATGCACTCCTTTTATGTTATAGTTCTTCTTTCTTTTCGACAGTAAAAAAGACCGTCCACTTTAAGACGGTCCTTGCTCGTTAATTGGTACACCACACAACAAAACGCTCAAGGAAATTATCCTTGGGCGTTATTTTTATATTTTAATAAAGAAAAACTATATGGATTTGTGTCGGTGGTGACATTTGATTGGCTAATACCATTACACCACATTCTTTTTCTAAATGCAACCTACTCTTTTTCTACTGCAATTTATATAGTCGAAAGGAGGGTTTAAATCATATCCCAAGCAGGTAAACAGCCAGTATTCCACATGCTATCCCTAAATCTTTATATACCGTCTTTTCACTTATATTTTCTACTGTAGAAATTTCCTGTACCGAATATTCCCTATCTTCTAAATACATCATGCTAAGTTCTCTGTATCGTCGTTTCGCTTCTTTATTTCCAGACTTTTCACATTCTTCGTGGTACAGTTCTATTGCCTTTTCAATACGATAGACATAATATAAATCTTCCTGCCTTCGCTTCTCTCCATTTTGAATTATTCTTTCAGATTTACTTATTGTCTCCCTTGCATTCCCCATAAGGTCCTGTATGAATTTCCATCTAAGTTCAATCTGTTCTTCTTCCGTGAATCTTGCCTCGTCTGACAGCGTAGCCTTGATTCTTCTATAGGAACTAAGCATCTTTTTCGTTTTGTTTACTTTATTTTCTTCCCTGGCTCTTTTCTTTTCTACCTTGGCTTGCTCTGCTCTAAATGTTTGCACCGCTTCTTTCCCTGCTATAGCAGCAATCTGGTTTATTTGTTCCTGGGTCAAAACATACATATGTATCTCGTTTTTTGTTTCCATACTGTCGCCCCCTTGACTTATCTTTTCTTATGAGCTATAATGCTCATATGACAAAGGGCTGTCTCATAAGAAAATTGAGGCGGCTTTTTTATTATCTTTTTTCCAATCAATTCCTCTTTATATTTCAGAAATCCTTTAAATAGTGCCAAATTTCTTTTGTTAGCTCTGTTGGTCCCTGGATTCTTTCAAGTTCTCTCGCCGCATCTTCCAATACATATCGGATATGTTCTACATTCTCTGGACTATATCCGATATCTTCATAATCCTTTAGTTTGCACAAAGCTCCTGTTAAGCGTTGCTGAATATCCTTCGTGATTACTTGACCCTCGCACAAAGAGTTCCATTGTACCCCCTTCAGTGACCAGTAGCCTTGACTATTCTTTGCTGTAAGTCTGCCCATATTACTTCCTCCATTAAATTTCAGTTTAGTTGATTAAATCCTTGCTTATACTTCTTATTCTATCAAGGACATAATCGCAATTTTCCCATATTATCCAGCTACAATCTCCATCTTTTTTTGCATTTATCACTTGTGTAATTGTTTCCATGCTTGTATCAGATAACCTCTCTGCAATGCTGTCCCACCTTTTTGATTCTATCCATCTTTTAAAACGTGGCTTGTAATAGTTCACTTCTTTATTTTCCATATTTTAGATTCATACTCCATTCAAATTCTTATTTATCTTTTATAACTGTGTCTAACACCATTTTACTCATTTTATATCTTTGCTCATACTCGGGTGTTCCTGGAATGTGTTCTTTTCCAAGCCATTTAATAGGGTCTGATTTTTCCGCTTTCCAATACCAAGATGGTATTCCCATTTCTTTTGAAGACGTTTTCGGGTCTGAATATTCTGATTGAATCAAAAGGTCTTTTGTAATTCCGCCTTTTAACAGTGTTTTTGTGTTGCTTTTGAAAAAGAAAAGCATTGAGGCTTGCACAAGACACGCCATTTTCAATTCCTCATACGGTACCTCTTTTCCGTCCTTTATGTCTGCAATGATCTCACATGTAGTTCTCATATTTGTAAACCTCCTTCAAACCCTTATTTTTCTAAAAGTTCGGGATTATCGAAAATGTTTCCTATAATTTTTATACAATTACTCCAACATTCATTAATAAAATGATATATATTCTCTTCAAATTCTAAAATCATAAAAGCCACATGTGATTCATTAAAAACAACCTTTCCAATTTTTTCCATATCACTTTTAACAATATCTCCCTCAAAAATCTTCTTTCCATTCTTGTCGGTCAAGCCTGTGTACTGGCAGACGGTTTTGGGGTCTACCTCAAGAATTACATCAGACAACTTTGTATCTCCATCAAAATGCGACAAATCAGAAATAAAACATTTGCCTGTTTCTAATTCTCTTACAAAATTCCCGAAAGCCCAGTTTAGTTCCTCATGTGCGCTTTTGCTTTCCTTAATTTTTCCTCTAAATAAAATTTCTCTTTTTATTTTTCTTACCTTTTCAATCCTTATTTCTCGATTATTCGAGTTTATTGATAAAGCCTTATTCCACGGTGTGAAATTTCGTACTTTTTCAAGCAAGGTTTCTGGGTGTCCGTCAAAGCAGATTGCCCGATCATCTATATAACAGATTGCAGGCGGTTTTTCTTTCATAACTGCATCAACAACGATATGATTATCTGCTAAATACTTCTTGACCGCCGACATTCCTTCTGGGTATGCACATCTAGTAGAAACAACAATCACTTCGTAATATTCTTGCCTTAAAGAATTGATCGTTGATTGTATTCCTTCAACAACTGGATCTGGAATTACATCTGCTCCTTTCCAACCGCTTGTGTAACTGTGAATTACTCCATCAAAATCAAATACTACTGTCTTTTTACTCATTCCCTATTCCTTTCTTATTGTCTTCTTGAATATTTTTATTTTATTGAATCCAAGCTTCCTGTGGCAGCTTGTTCAAAAATAAATCTAGCTTATCCATTTCTTTCCCAAACGGATATTTAAACCCTATTGTGTCTTTTTCAGCCTTGTCGTATAGTTCTTCGATTTGTTTTACCATTTGGAGATAACACGTATTCTGATCTCGCAGGATATCCATAGATGCCTTTAGGCAATCATATCTGTATGTAAGGGCTATAAAGGATTGATAAACCCTAAAACACCGCATGGCAGCTTCTATCAGGTTATCTTTTGTATATTGTTTCAATATTTTTTGAGATTGCTCTTCTGCTGCTGTGTCGCTGCACACTAATCTAAAATAATCCCCTTCATAGGAATCATATCCCAATAGCCCTCCGTAATCTTCTCTAGCTCCTACCGCCACGAAAAACTGGTCAAAGCACTCTGGAACAAATTCCTCTTCCAAATCCCACCGCAGTTGTTCACACTCGCTGCATAAATCTCCGAACATCATTTTGAACTCATATGCCTCGTCCTCATCACCGTCTAAAGCATTAATAAGAGTATCTTCTTCATCTTCAAAATACCAATGAACATCTTCACATTTCCCTTGAATGTCAAGTAGCTCCTCTTTGATACTATCAAGATTCAGGTTTCTCACAATTGGCTTTTTATATCGCAATTGTCTTGCTTTTTCCCGCTTTGTCGCCTCTGCATCTGTCAAAACTCTTTCCTCCTCAAATCCTTATTTCTCCTATTCTCCTAAATACCTTTCTGCAACATGTCTATCCATTCGTCGATTGTTACCTGCCCATTCCTTTTGGCATCTTCCACTTCACTTTTTACCTGTCTGATAATTTTGCTTAACAGGTTCAGACCACATCTCGTCCCTTCATCAGGATATTTTTGATACTGCCTTGCCAATGCCCGCCATGCATTTTCAAAGCTTTCTATAATTTCTTTATCTGTCATATATCCCCCTTAAATCCTTTTTTACATGAACTTATATGCCCATTAGCCTCTCATATTCTTCTGATTGTCTGCTCACTTCCTCAATCTCAAGAAACTCTTTATATGAGCATCCCTGTGCCTGTGCAATTTCCCATCGCTCCTGCTTTTTTTGTTCCTGCTCCTGTTTTATTTTTATATCTTGTATCTCTGCTGTCAGATTGTTAATTATATTTGCAAATACCCGATATACCCTTTCACTCTTTGTCAGAGTGCCTTTTTGCCCTGCTGCTGATTTCTTCTTATTAAGTTTTTCGATGTATCTATCTGCCTGGCTGGCTGTAATGTAATCCGTTCCATACCAATCATTTATCTCGGCTTCTGTATAGCATTTTTCCCCGCATACAGTTACAAAGACATCATTTACTTTTTCACGTTCTTTTTCAGCTTTCTTTTGATACTTAGCCTTAATTTTAGCAATTTCATCCCTTACTGTCTCTAAAGCCTTTAATTCTTCATTCTCCATATTTTCACCTAAATCCTTATTCAACTTCTTATCAGGTTCCCCGTTCCAAAATCCCTGCCTACCTTTTGCTGGTATTGGTTTTGGCAGCAGCTTAACATTTTCCAGCTTCCATGCATACCGCCCCAGCGTGTAGTCACCAAGAGCCAACTCGTCCTCTGTCAATGTAGTAATATATTCTGATGTTATCTGAATACAATCCACAAGATCGGCGGTAGCAAGTACATAACCCATAGGAAAGGTTACAGGACCATCAATTGTCTCTGGCAGTTTCATTCGTCTAATAATCACTTCTCGTGCTTCGTCGTTCATGTAGAGGTTGCTCCATGTATGATGTATTGCCTTCATGGCAGAATGAATCGCAATCTGTCCCCTGTATTTCGTGGACCAGCTTCTTGTCTCATTCTTCTTTATACCTGCCGCCACAGCTCCTGCCCATGGCTGCCATATTGTTAATGCTTTCATATGTCACTTTCTCCTTACTATGTATGACGATAGTTATAAATTCCTGTAATACAATTATCAACTTCTTTGCGGTTATTGGCGGTAGGGTTCAGGTAATGGTTGCCATGCAATAACCTTAAATTTTACCCCTCTTTGCCCACCATTCCATTTTCCGTCAACAGTATGCAGCGTTTTTGTTTTTCTTTCCCCGTTCTCAAATTCCACTGTGACGTTCACATCATCTGAAATTTTCTCAAACATTGCGCTATCCCACTTTTCGGTACCTTTTAACTTCGCAAACATACTGTCATATTCTTCTGGCAAATTCTTCCCATCACCGCAGTATATCCACCCGCTGCAATCCTCTACTGACTGCTCTATATTTACTACTTCTGATTTTTCTGTACCACTTCCCCATTTCAGATGTTGACCACATCCAGGACAATAAGCATATACATGACAAACTGGCTCTCCGCAAATAGGGCAGATTCCTTCATCATAATCTTCATGTTCCTCATATTCTAATGGTCTTTTAGGAGTTGCCGCCGCCAGCTTTGCAGATAAGGCTTCTATGGTGTCGGCGGCTTTAAATAATTTAGATTTTATTCTTGCATAGAATCCATATGTAACTGGTTCATGTGGCTCAAATTCTTTTGAATTTGCTAATTTCCTCAATTCCTTTATCTGTTCGCTAATACTCATTCTATCAATCCTCCATAATCTCCACACCAATCAGCACAACTTTGTCAGAATGCCCTATATCATCAACGCTTAATTCAGCATTGTATGTATCATGAGGAAATTTGTATGTCCTTTTCTGCAATTCCTCCTTCATGACTTCTAAATGCACTCGTGCTTCTATGTCAAAATCTCTGTACGGCTCTAATTGCCTTATTAGCTCTGCTACTTTCATTTCCCTATCCTTTCTCTCCAAACAACCACACCTATTCAGACCAATCCAATTTTTGACCGCAACCATTACAATAAAACGCACCTCCATCAATCCTTGAAAAGCATACAGGACAACCAAGAAGTCTTGTGCCATCTGTAAAAATAGAACGATACACAGGTTTCTTCCCCCTCTGCCTTTCCCTTGCCTCCCGGCATTCCTCGACTGTGCCGATTGCAATATATTCCTCTAATGCAGAAACTACCAATGCAACTGCGCAATAGCATTTATCATCTTCGCAATATAGACATTCACCCTCGCTGCCGTCACGACATAGTTCATTGGTATTCTTTAATGCTTCAATCGCTTCCATAATCTCCATCTTCCTCTACCTCACTTTCCTCCCACACTTCCGCCGCCGTTCCGTTCAGAGCGTCTAAGACATCTTTCGCTTTCTCTTTTCTGGAATCCAGATAATCCAAAATTTCAGCAGTGTTCTGCTCTTTTTTTTTGTTTGCATTTTTGTGCAATGTCTGCATTTTCATTCACAATCTTTTTTACGGTATTTACAGAAACACCATTCTTTTTTGCAGTAGCGTTATAGCTGCCACACTCCACATAATCAGCAATTATTTCTTTTTTCTGTTTATCTGTCAGCCTGGCAGCCACTTTCTCTCACCTCAATCACTTATCATCTTTGCATTCTGTAATACCTTGCAGATTTCCCGCCCTTAAAATGTACTAATACGGAATCTGGATACTGATTCTTTCTATCATCCTTTGCATAATCAGCACCATTTACGCTTTCGGGAATCAAATGTGATTTCTCGCACTCGACTGCCGATTCCTTTTTCATGTAATATTTTCCACATACATCACAATAATATCTCGTTTCTACTCTTGGCATATCCTCACCTTTGCTTTCTACTTTGGAGTTAGCTTATCCATTCAACCACCGCCTAATTACCACCCAAATATGATATATCCGTCCATAAGTCCGTATTCGGGACAATCTTTAAGGATATAGTCAATCTCGTTTATATAATCCCTGCCAGTATATCCCTTGTCCGGCTCCCACTCACGCAATACGAACATATCATGTACTTTGTAATCCCTGTCATTCTTTCGCAGTTCAAATTTCTTTTTGCCGGATGCCACAGCTTCAAAGTATTCTGGCAATATTTTTAAATCATGTTCGACAAACTGCGATATAAATTTATCCCTGTCCATTGTTCAACCACCCCCATACCTCACCGATTTCATTCAATGCCGCCGGATTTTATAATCTTTATTGCCACTTCTTTTGTTATAACCGGCTTTTCATCCACATAGCATACAATCCCATCTTTGTCTGTGCTTGATGATTCTATATGCTCTACAACCTTATCCACGTCATAGGCGGTAGGCTGTTCGTTAATAACTTCTCGTATGCCTAAGTCATCTGAATATGACATATGAATTTCTTTTCTCAATTTATCTGCATCAATCAGTCTCATTTCCCTTACCCCTCTCCAATTCTTTCAATGCGGCTTCGGCTTCTTCTCTGGTGAGGAAAACACTTTTTCCGATTTCACTTACCGCAAAAGTTTCTGTAATACTTCCGTTTGAGTTTGTATAGTAAACGACAACTTTGTCTAAAACCTTTTCTTCTTCCCAATCATCATCATTCAAACTTCCAAAAGAAAACCCCGTAACCTCATAGCCGCATGGTCTGCCAAAATCAATATCCCAAATTATATCCCCCACCGCACAAGGAAGTTTCAACAGTTTGTTTTGTTCCTCTAAGTCCTCGTATTCTGCCAGCTTGTCAATGGCTTTTCCTGTATACAAGTCAAAGCCACGCCTGCATTCCATATCCTCATAAAATGTTTCTTTCTGTATTGCCCGAATATCAGAAATACAATATGATTTATCCGTCAATCTTTCAGTCAATCTCTCCATATTTCCCTTTCCCTCCACAACCCCAACGATTAATCCGCCTGAATGACCTCAAAATCGTCAATATCTTCTATGCCCTCAACGTCCTCTATCTCCATATTGCCTTGCACATCTTCATCAACAATCACATAAGCTGTGCAGGACATTTTTACTTTAACTTTTCTCTTTCTACCATATAGTAAGTTTCTTCGTGTAATACTTGGTAGGTTATGGAGTATCTCTCCAATCAATAATCTGCCCGCACTTTGACCAGTATTCTCCATTCAGTTTTGCAACACTTTTCCGCAATTAGGGCAAGCGTAACTATAAGATATTTTCTTACCTCTTTCCATCTTGACCAATACTTACCTTTACAACTTCTCATACTTTTCATTCTTCGCCTCCAATCTTTATAAAGTCCTCCAACGTCATCTGGCTATCCTCAGACGCAAACCTTGCTTCAAGGTCATGTATCGTTGTTCCATCTGGACGAAAAGTTTTGGGACTATCCCTGTCAAGACGAAGCATGACTTCCCATTTGTCAGGGTGGTTTTTCCTCAAATCCCTCAACTGATTAAGTGTTTGATAATGGCAAAACCAGCAACCATCTCTCGAAAAACTCTCATAGATTGGACTTAATAAATCATTCTTCTTGCACCACTCATAACAATCTTTTTCTGTCAATCCTGCTTTTACAAGAGGATACATGTTTAAGTTTGTGCAATTTATGATTTTCTCCTGCCGTTCGGTTTTCTTTTCATCTGTCGCATATCCGATATACCAGAAACTTTCTCCTAACTGTGTTTTGTACTTCTCAATGGCAGACATTTTTAAGTCGCTGTTGCACCATGCCCCACGCACAATAGGAAATCCGTATATCTTTCCTCTGTTCTCTTTCTTTGCCCTTTCTCCACGGACTTGATAAAATCTGTTTTCGTAGGTCAAATCTGCCCTTAAATGCTTTATCTCAAATCCATATCTGTTCTTTATAATTTCGTCTGCTTTCTGTCTAAATTCCTCAACTTCAGGATAATAGGCAGAAATTGTATTGTTAAACATAACATCAACCGTTACAATTTCATCGAGTGGAAGTTTCAAAACATTTAAAACAACATCTATCGTTTTAAGGCTATCCTTCCCATAACTGCAACTTGCAATAAATTTCACAACACCACGCTACAAATACCGTATCGTGGATATACATTCGTTTGCTCTTATACGACAATAAGAGTTTCCGCTTACTGCCTTATAGCCACGGTGTTATATTTTCCTGTACCACACCTCAATCACTCGGCACAAACCCGGTTTGCCGGGATTCGTTATTCCTTTCCATCAAACATTTCTGAATATGCCTCATTCATTTTTTTCATAATCCCAAAATACAACCTTGCACAACTTTGAGTTACAAGTTTATTACCTTCTATTTGCCTTTTTAACCTTTTCAATCTCCGTGAGGGAAGGTGCATTAATACATTTCTTCATGCCCTCATATAATTCTTTCGCTCCCGGATTGCCTCTCTCCACCTCATCTGCCAGGTGGCGCAGAACCAATACAATCAGTCCTGCGTCCGCCTTTGCATATGGAGATATGGCACTGATAATCTTTTCGGAATAGTGCTGCAAACCTTTTTCAACTAGCTTCATAGCTTCTGGCATCTTTCCATCAGCAATCAACTTATTTCCACGATCTACGTAACTGCTCATTCTCTCTTTCTGAAATGCCATAATTGCCTCCTATATTTGTCTATCTCCTAATTCTTAGACCTCTGCAAACTCCCTATTGTGTTTTATCCGCTGTTTTCTTCGTGATTTACTTCTTTTAGAAAAATTTCTACTCTCGGTTGCTCTCCATACATCTTTTCTACATACAGCCTACAAATCTGCTTGTCATCGTCATAGGCGATTCCATTAAGTGCATCCAAGACAATTTTTGCTAAGTTATCGCAATCAATTTTTTTCGTATGAAGAATCTTCCCTTGAAGCATCAACCTACGGTTCTTTTTACTAACAGATTTTGGTACAGAGAACACGCCTGTTATCTTCGCTGCAATCTCACCGTCCAGCTTAATTCCTTTGGTTTCCTGCTGATAAAACAACTTGACTAAATTTTCATAGCGGATTGTCCCATCTGGTGTATACGTTTTTGTATAATTGCCCATTCTTGCAAATCGTGGTCTTGCTTTTCCCTGCGGTTCTCCAGGAACAATAAACTTTACCTCTTTTCCCACTTGCTGCCTCCTATTTCCCATTACCTAACTCGGTATCGCGATAAATCTTCAGGTAATAATCTATCTGTTTCCCTGTTGGCGTCGCTTTTCTCTTACCTGGTCCCACGGTATATCCATTTTCATGTAGAATTGCTGTAACTATCTTTCTGTCATCTAACTTATTGATGCTGAGTTCTGCCACTTTTTCTAATGCCATATTGTTATTCCTCCCGTCATTTTTTCATTTCATTAAACAACTCTGTCCATTCACGAAGCTGTCTAGGACTTACCATCTGCCGGTTATTTATTAGCCAGCAGATGGTTTTCCAGTTCATCAACATCACTGTCACACTCCTGCTTAAAATTATTAAAGCTGTTTTTTAGTTTTTGTGATGCAGGCTTCTTGTATTTTCCAGGTAAATAATCTCCAAACACCATATCCTTCAAGAAATTATCTGCACTCTTGATATACTGGTCAGGTGTTTGTCTTATCCGCATAGCCTCTGCGTAATTTTTAGCAGACTCCACTAAATCGTTCTCTGTGTAAATGCCGTCAGAAACCACACCGATATAGGCTTGCTCTGCCAGATAGCGGTTTTTATCAAGCGGATAGTAACGCCAAAAAAAATCAAAGCGCTGCACGGGGGATATAGGGGGAATGTCTTTGTTTTTGTCTTTGTCTTGTCTTTTGTCTTTAGTCTTATATAATGTGCTACCATTTTGCACACTATCTTGCGTACCATCTTGCACACCATCTTGCATACTATTTTGCGTACTATCTTGCACACTATTTGCTATATGAACACTTGTTTGAATACTTTCTTGCGCACTTTCTTGATTACTATTTAACATAGTAAGTTTATAATATGTCGCTTTTGTTCCGCGTTCTCTAAAATCTATCAAACCTCTTTGTTTCAATTCGTTTCTCGCTTTCAGTATTCCTGACCTGCTTAATCCCGTCAGTACGGAAAGCACTTGATTCGGCGCTGCAAACCACTCTGTCCAGTAGCTCCTGTTGCATACATGCAAAAGCGCAAAGTATAACGACACCTGCCCTGTAGACAATGGATTTGTTGTGGCTGAATCCCAGAATGAATTGATAAGGTCTATATAATTCAATTTTCGTCACCCCCACTTTATAATATTTTTAAATCCTCCTTTCTGGCAGCAGAATGCAACCGCTGCCATTTTCTGTGATATATTGCATGAACAAATACTATAATTGATAGTTACCCATTTATTAAGATACTGCCTTATCTTCCACACTTTTTATTTTTTTCAGACAATCTTTTAGCTGAAGGCTTGTCAAATGTTCCACGCTGTCTACCTTATACTTTTTTATAACACTTGACCATGTATAACCAGTACGAACAAGTTCATTAGAAAGCTCATTCCTTAGATTGTCTAAATCTTTAGATTGCTTATTACCACTATTCTTTCTATTAAGTTCTGGCGTATCTGCATCTGGATCATCAATTAAATTTTCTGTTGGTATGCAAAAAGTCTGAAAACAAGCATACTTAAATGCTACTGACATAGCCTTATTTGTAGCTTTATCGCCACTGTCCATTCCTTCGCCAACCACCACAACATCAACAGAAGAACCATCAACAGTAAAAAACCTATATCTTATTTTGCACACAGAATAAATCAATGTACTGCCCTTTCCCGTTGTTCGTTCCTCTCGAATCTGCTCAATAACTTCAGGTGCACAAAAAATCTTATGCTTAATCATTGCAGGATTTAATGCATTCATTACCGCATCAATACTGCGATACTTAAATCCCTGCGTTTTATTCAAAGTATCTTTTCCAATTGCCTTAATATCTTCCATAACCCCGCAGATAGCAGCATAAATCATAGGTTCTCTCATCTTTTCTCCACTCATTCAATCATCTCCCATTCAATCCCCACACTATCCATATACATCTCTAGCTTCTCCTTTGCATCATCAGAAAGAGAAATACGATATTCATATAGATTTTCTTCTCCTTCCATATTAGGAATAAAGCTTTCAATTACTTCTTGTACGGCATCTTCTCTTGCCTGTTCTACAGCAGCAATTCTTTCCGCTTCTGCCTGTCGCAATGCCTCTTCCTTTTCTGCTTTTGCCTGTCGCAACGCTGCCTCCTTTGCTTCTCTGGCTCTTTGCTCTGCAAGCATCTTTTCGCGTTCCTCACGTCTGATTTTCTCCGCTTCCTCCTGGCGCTGCTTTTCCTGTTCACGTGCAAGGATTTGTTGTTTCTGCTGCTCATAGTTATTTATATATGTAATTGCATCTGTAAGGCTTAAACTATCCTTGTATATGTTCAATGCTTTTTCAACAGCCTCTGACTGCATAGAGGTAATTGTATTTAAGTCATTCTCTGTTTTATGTACAAACTCTGCAATATCTGCCTTTATATCTTTTTCCTTATATGTAGCGTTTTCCCACTTTGGATTGTAGATACGCTCCAAAGAAATATATACCTGCAAATCTTCTGGAACACATTTATAAATTTTCTGAATAAGCTGTTTCTTTTCTGCAATGCGCTTTTTTTCAAACGCCTGTATCTGCCCATTAATTAGGTCAATCGGCTCATCATACAGCCCTATCAGCTTATTTGCCTGTGCCTCGAAATTCTCCCAAGGCTTCATATATTGCGTCTTTGCATCACGCATGTTGTCTTGTAAAGACTTCTTTTCTGCTCGCAGACTAGCAACTTCCTTTCTCGCAGATGCCTTACTATCCTCTGTGAATACTATCCCTTCATACTCCGCAAGCTTATCTTGGATCGCTTTTTCCACCTGTTTAAAATTACAGGTAATCTTCGCATTCTCCTGCGTAATTACTGCTTGAATACCATTCATTTCTATTCTCCCTTTCTGCCTCTTCATAGGCTTGTCTTTCTCTCTTTAAGCGCGCTCTCTCTGGCAGCATAGATTCATTCCAATCCCACGCTTCATCAACAACCATTTGGTTCTCAATCTGACAAATCTTGTCAACCTCCTTGTAATCCTCGCAAACCGGACCCCACTCACGCTGTCCACGGTCAAAAGCACTGAAAGTCTTAGGGGTTATGCAAATAAGACTTTTGCTACAGGAGCCATCTATACGATATGCGCAATCTTCAATCTCACACATAATTGTTGTAATAATCATTTACTTTCCTTTCCGCTTATGTTATAATAAGCACAGATTTATTTTTGAAAATGCAGCTCCAGCCAAGGAATACTTTCCTTCGGGGCTGTTTTTTCTTGTACTTGTCGGAATCCTCACTATTAAGTAGATGCAACACTTTTTTGTATCTGTTCAAGCTCTATCAGTTTTTTGTATGTCTGGTCACCTTTAACACTCTTTTTAGTTAGTGGAATGGTAAATATCCCCAGGTTAATACCAACTGACTTAGATACTGCCGCATTGAACTCCGCTTCGTCGCATATTCCATATTCAGTTTTCAAAATTTCTTTCATTTTGGCAATATCCATTGATAACACCTACCCTTTTAATGCTTTCTCGCCAACAAGCTTTATCTCATTGATAACAAACACCATATCATCCAGCTTTTGGAGAATAGCTTCCATTTTCGGTTTCTCATCATCACTGATTATTCCATCGGCGGCAATATCCACAAAGCTGTTCTTCATTTTTTTAAGTTCTTCAGAATCGAACTTCTGTATCAACCGCAATGCAATTCCTTCAATACCTTTCGCCTCAGTTGCAAGTGGCATCTGCCTCCCAATCGGACATTCACATTTGCAGTACCTATACTTCAATTCCGGACAGTTATACAGATCAGCCATAAGAACTATCTTGTCTACCGGAACAACCTTCGTATTCCCTAATTCATAATCAGCCAGGGTGGAAACGGAAATTCCAAGCAGTTCTGCGGCTCCTTCTCTACTAAATAGCCTCTCGTTATATATTGCAGCCTCTTTTCTCGCCCGAAAGTACACATTATCATTGCCTTTCGTGGAGTCTTTTCCCATGTTCATCACCAGTCTTTCTTGTTATAATTTAATTACCATTTAACGAGCAGGCAGTTTCTGGTATATTAAGCACATCACTAATTACTTTTACCACTGGCTCAGAGTAAGCTCGACCATTGATTACAGCGGAAGTATATTCCCTAGATCTACCTATTTTTTTAGCCAACTCCTCAACCGTCAGATCCGATTCAATCATCGCTATCTTTGCCTGCTTACACCAAGGCGATAATACTTTTCGCATTTATCCTTTCTCCTTTCATTACAAATTTGTAATTTACATTTTCGCAATTCTTTAGTAAAATAAGAATATACTCTGCCTTTCGTATGGTTTTTTGCTAACCTTCCAAAGTGTGCTTTTGCCAAACGATTGGTTTTAGTGTTTTGTAATTTACAAATATATCATAACTGGAAAATTCGAGTTTGTCAATATATGTTTTGGAATTTTCCAAATATTTTTACGAGGTGTTTTTATGTCTGACTTACTGGAACGTGTTTACCAACTTATGAACAAACATGACATCAAACCTACCCAACTGGCAAAACAGCTTGGAATGTCAACTTCCACATTCACGGACTGGAGCAAAGGCAAAGGCTCTCCTTCCTTAAAGGCAGTTATGCAGTTTGCTGAGTACTTTGATGTATCA
This sequence comes from Lachnospiraceae bacterium UBA3401, assembly GCA_002358575.1. Taxonomy (GTDB): domain Bacteria; phylum Bacillota; class Clostridia; order Lachnospirales; family Lachnospiraceae; genus COE1. The sequence goes on from DEPD01000136.1 coordinate 61,874, forward strand.
CTGGACTATCTTGTCTATGGCAATGGACATCAAAACCAGAACATAGTAGTGGAAATTTCCAATCCAGAAGACGATGCACTGCTAAAGTTATTTCATAGACTTTCTCCAGAACTCCGCTTAAAAGCAATCAGTTACATCGAGGGAATGTTAGCAGCCATGCCTTCATCTGCTTCTACGGAAGACACTGTAAAATTATCAAGTTGAACGATTACAAAAAAAAGCAGTAATATGTTATGTGCGACTATTATGGAATAAAAGAAGCAATACAGACGATGGAGAGAAACGCCTGAGAAATCGGGCGTTTCTTTATGGAGGTGATACTATGGCTTATACCAAACTAAAACAAACAAATCCAAGGGTGGCTATCTACGTTCGAGTATCCACCCTCCACCAAATAGACAAAGACTCGCTACCGATGCAGAAACAGGACCTTCTGGCATATGCAAAACTCATGCTTGATACTGAAGACTGCATTATCTTTGAAGATGCTGGATACTCTGGCAAGAACACTGACCGCCCAAAGTTCCAGGAAATGATGTCTCAAATTCGGACCGGAGGTTTTACCCACCTACTGGTATGGAAGATTGACCGTATTTCCAGGAACCTACTGGACTTCGCAACTATGTATAATGAACTAAAAGACCTTGGCGTGATTTTCGTAAGCAAAAACGAACAATTTGACACATCTACTGCTATGGGAGAAGCAATGCTCAAAATTATCTTAGTTTTTGCAGAACTGGAACGAAATATGACTTCAGAACGTGTTACCGCAACCATGATTTCCAGAGCAAATAACGGTCTGTGGAACGGCGGAAGAATACCTTACGGTTACGATTACGACTACGACACCCATGAGTTCACTCCGAGCGAAACGGAAGCTCCAATCGTGCGGCTGATACATGACCTTTACGAGAAGGAACGCTCCCTAGTCCGGGAGTCTCGCATACTGAACTCCAAAGGATACCGCACAAGAACCGGTAACGAATGGAACCCTGTCTCCCTCCACATTATCCTCCACAACATCTTCTACTGCGGAGACTATCGGTACAATGTATTAAAAGAAGGCGATAGGCAAAAGGTCAAGGACGAGTCCGAATGGATAACGATTGAGAAACACCATCCTCCTATCATCACCAGGGAGCAAAAGGAGCGAATCACATCTATTTTGGATATGCGTTCTAAACAATATCGTTCTGGGCGAAGGCGTAACAGTGGTCGCCATACACATATATTTGGCGGTCTTGTTATTTGCGGAAACTGTGGTTCTTTCATGGTGAACAGCATCGGAAACAAAAAAGATTGGTCTTACACCAGATACCTATGTCCGTCTAAACGTAAAAGCAGCACCATCTGCACCGGAAAATCCACCTCCGATCCAATAATTGGCGAATTTGTCTTAAACTACATACTGAATATGCTGAACGCACAAAAGAACTTCGAGAATATCTTCTCCCCGGATGACCTACAAGCTGCTCTGTTAATCGGAAACACCTTTTCATACATTGACGGTATAGAGCCGGATGGAGTGCTTGATTTATACGACATTCTGGCTTCGGGGAAGGTCCAGGGAGCAGTATTCGGCAAAGGGGCGAACATCAAACCAAAGGATGCTGAAGATAGCAAAATCACCTCTCTAAGAGCTGAAAAGCAGAAGATGGAACGTGCATTAGACAGACTCCGCAACCTCTACCTTTATTCTGAGGATGCCATGTCTGAGAAGGAATACATCATCCAGCGTACAATTCTTACTGAAAAACTGGATGAAATCAATGACGAAATCGGCATGATGCAGTCGGATGAATGGCAGCAATCAATGGGAGACGAAATGTTCATCGCCAAGGCAAGCGAGTTCATCATCAGCCAAAAGCTGACCGACCGGAACTACATAAACTACAAACGGCTGGCTCAGTCCGTAGATGCCGAAGTCCTACGCAACTTCCTCACCAGCATTATTGACAGCATTATCATAACAGACGGCATGGTCCAGCGTATCACTTTCAAAAATGGACTGGCTCATTCTTTCGTCTTCAAACAATAGCGAGACAAAAACACCCAGAAGACTATATATCTCCTGGGTTTCTTATCTGTCTCATTTTCGCCTTTTTCTTACAACAGATGGGATTTATACACTGGCAACGGCTTCTCTGATAGTACTGATTGCTATGTCCTCTTTGAAGCGGCTGTCATCCTCATTCATCAGAAGGACGAACCGGATAACTGTATTCTCCCGTGCAGCACCTTCAATTTCCTTAATCCGGGCAGAGCCATCTGCTACCTTGTTGATTGTTTTCTCTGCAAAACTTATAATCTCCTGCCTTCTCGCACCGCAAAGCTGCTCTGTCTTTGTTCTCAGCTTTCCAGATGATTTCTTTTCAGCTTTCTTTGGTTCAGCTTTAACCTTCATCTCATACTCGCTAGCAGAAACAAATCTGTAATACGTACTATACTGGTTTTTTGATTCTTTGAGAACTACCTTGCGGTAGCTGGTCTCTCCAACTTTCACATCGGTGATGATTTCCTTGCCATCCTGCTTTACTTCCAGTACCTTCTCAACCTTTACTTCCAACTTCTTTTCGATTGTCTCAATCACTTTCTTGTTATCCATAATCTTTTCCTCCTTATTTGCTCATTCTTCTAATAATTTCTTTGTAGCAAGCCGTCTGATATTCCATGGAAGGCTCACCCAATCCATAATTCTTTTTACTTAAATTCAAATCTCTTACATGATCGTATGCACTTATAAGTTCATCTGCTGTCATTCCCTTCAACTCCTCAACTTTTTTTGCTAATAATTCTTCCATATCTCTATCTCCTTGTTATTCGGTGTTTCGTTGTTTTATTGTACTCGTACTCTAACACTACCACCTACGTTGTCAATAGTTTTACGGAAAGTTTTTTCGGAAAATTTCAAAAAAATTACCCGGCAGGTAATCTCTCCTGTCGGGCAACTCTGATTCCATATTTTCAAATGTATTTCACAAAACCGCAAAATTGGTTCATAAGATAAACATAGCATCTCCAAATGAAAAAAATCGATATTGTTCCTGAACTGCTTCTTTGTATGCATTAAGCACTTTCTCCCGCCCGGAAAGCGCTGATACAAGCATGATTAATGTGGACTCTGGCAGATGAAAATTTGTTATCAAATTGTCAAGTACTTTAAATGAATAACCTGGATAAATAAAAATTTCTGTATCGCCACTTCCTGCCCTAACTTTTCCATCTTCCTTTGCAGCGCTCTCTATTGTACGACAGCTTGTAGTACCTACACAAATCACCCTGCCCCCTGCCTGTTTTGTGCTGTTAATCATATCCGCGGCTTCCTGTGTCACCTGATAAAATTCTGAGTGCATATGATGATTGAGAAGGTTCTCTTCCTTAACAGGCCGAAAAGTACCCAGCCCAACATGAAGCGTTACATACGCTATCTTTACACCTTTTTCCTGAACTTTTTCCAATAAATCTTCTGTGAAATGCAGTCCTGCTGTCGGTGCCGCAGCCGAGCCTTCCTGTTTGGCATAAACTGTCTGATATCGATTTTTATCTACAAGTTTATGTGTAATATAAGGCGGCAATGGCATTTCACCCAGCTTGTCAAGTACTTCCTCAAAAATTCCCTCATATTGAAATTGAATCAGACGATTTCCTTCATCAACTACATCCAGAACCGTTCCAATAAGCAAGCCATCGCCAAAATAAATAACAGCACCTTTTCGCGCTTTTTTACCAGGTTTGACAAGCGTTTCCCAAAGATCTTTTTCGCGGCGTTTCAGCAGGAGCACCTCGATAGATGCTCCTGTTTCTGCCTTGACGCCCATCAATCTTGCCGGAATTACTTTTGTGTTGTTTAATACGAGACAATCTCCCTCATGAAGATACTCTATAATATCTGTAAATATCCTGTGTTCTATCTTTCCAGTCTTTTTATCAAGCACTAAGAGTCTAGAACTTGAACGATCTTCCAGCGGGTCTTGCGCTATCAGTTCTGGCGGTAAATCAAAATAAAAATCTTTTTTCCATAATTCCTTCATATTGATACCTTTAAATCTGCTATGCTCTTAACTCAATGCCAAGTCCTTCCAGACCATTTAAAATTTTCTTCATAGCACTAGACACATCGCTCTCCTCAAGTGTTCTATCCTTTGCCCGGAATGTAATTGCGTAGGCAACCGATTTATAACCTGACTTAATCTGACTTCCCTCATAAATGTCAAACAACTGATAATCTTCAAGAATTTTTCCGCCACGCTGCTCAATAACCTTCTCGATATCTCCCACCAAAATATTTTTTGGCACCACCATGCTAATATCACGTGACACAGCAGGATATTTGGCAATACCCTCATATTTTCTGTCAAAAGAAGCATACGGAAGGATTTCTGGCATATCAAGCACTGCTATATATACCTTTGTATCTATATCATAGTTATCTGTAACTTCTGGATGCACCTCTCCCAAATATCCAATTACAATCTCTTTATACTGAATCAAAGCCTGACGCCCTGGATGAAGGAATGATTTTCCTGCATTTGGATCATACGTGATCTTTTTCGTCATACCAACGCTTTCAAGAAACTCCTCCACAACACCTTTCATTGTAAAGAAATCACCCTCGCCATACATGCCAAGTGTAAACTGCATCCGCTCATCTGGATATTCTGCCACTGGAAGACTTTTAGGAATATAAATATTTCCCAACTCATACAAGCGTACATTTTTATTTCTGCGATTATAGTTCAGTGCCAGTGATGTCAAAATACCATTGAGAGAAATTGTTCGCATAATCGAGAAATCCTCGCCTAAAGGGTTGGAAATTGTCACGGTCTGACGCAGCGGACTATCTGTTGGGATCAAAAGCTTGTCAAACACCTTCGGACTCTCAAATGAATAACACATTCCCTGTGAAAATCCACAATACTCAGCAATATTCCTTGCCTTCTCCTCTATTCTTAACTTAAATGACAATTTTCCTGTCGTCGCCTCTCCTGTCGGAAGCGTTGTTGGAATCTTATCATATCCATAAAATCTCGCAACTTCCTCCGCAATGTCTGCAAAACACGTAATATCTTGCCGGAAAGACGGCGCCGTAATCATGCCTGTGCTCTCATCATATGCAAGCTCCAATCGCCGAAATATCTCTAGCATTTCCTCCTTTGCAATATTTGTACCAAGAAATCTATTAATTCGCTCTGGCTCAAATCGAATCTGCTTAAGCTCTGAAAAAGACTCTTTCACATCTACAATTCCACCGACAACCTCGCCGCATCCAAGCTCCTCAATCAACTGACATGCTCTGTTGATTGCCGCCTCTGCATTTCTTGGGTCAAGCCCCTTCTCAAAAATACTGGAGGCGTCTGTTCGCAGTCCTACTCTTTTGGAGGACTTTCTAATATTCGCGCCATTAAAAGTGGCTGCTTCAAACAACACTGTCTGTACATCATCTGTAATCTTTGAGTTTTCACCGCCCATAATGCCCGCAAGACCGATTTCCTTCTCCGCATCACAGATCATTAGCATCTCAGAGTCAAGCTTTCTTATCTGTCCATCAAGAGTCTGAAATTCGTCGCCCTCCTTCGCGCGTCTTACAATAATCTTATTTCCAGCTACATTTTTTAAATCATATGCATGCATTGGCTGTCCATACTCCATCATGACATAGTTTGTGATATCAACTAAATTATTGATTGGACGAATACCACAAGCAGCAAGCCTTCTCTGCATCCATTCAGGAGATGGTGCAATCCGAATATTTTTACACACCCTTGCACAGAACCGTGTACAAAGATCTCTGTCCTTTATCTCCACAGAAATATATTGATTGACATCCTCGTTATTTTCTTTTACTTCCACAACTGGCGGCACAAATGGCTTTCTAAATGTAACTGCTGCCTCCCGTGCAATACCTAAAATGCTGTAGCAATCTACACGATTTGAAGTAACTTCATATTCCACCACAGTGTCATGAAGTCCAAGTGCCTCAATAGCATCCTCTCCTGGTGTTACTGGTTTCTGAAATACATAGACGCCATCTTCTGGTGCTTCTGGGTACATATCACGACTGGAACCAAGCTCTTCAATGGCACACATCATGCCGGCTGATTCAACACCACGCAGCTTCCCTGCCTTGATCTTAATACCGTTCTCCGGCAATGGACCGCCGTCATGTCCACCAGCTACCCTTCCGCCATCAAGAACTGTTGGAACATAATCCCCTTCCTTTAGGTTCTGCGCGCCAGTCACAATCTGCACAGTCTCTGCTCCCACATTGACCTGACAAATAATCAGCTTATCCGCGTCTGGGTGACGCTCTATTTTCTCAATATGTCCTACTACAATTTTTTCCAAATTCTTATCTAACCGCACGAATCCTTCTACTTTTGTCCCTGAAAGTGTCATGGCATCACAATATTCTTTGTCCTCACAGGAAAGCTCAGGTACATATGCCTTAATCCACGATAATGGTGTGTTCATTTTCTCCTCCAATCTATGACACTTGTGTCATTTTTCCAACTATTTTCCATTATTAGAATTGTTTTAAGAATCGAATATCATTTTCATACAAAAGCCGCATATCATCTATCTCATACTTTAAAAGTGCAATTCTCTCCAAACCGACACCGAATGCAAAACCCGTATATTCCTCTGGGTCAATATTGCACATCTTCAATACCTTGGGATGAACCATACCGCAGCCAAGAATCTCTATCCAACCCTCACCTTTACAGAAACGACATCCACTTCCACCGCACTTAAAACATGATACATCCATCTCAGCGGACGGCTCTGTAAACGGAAAATGATGTGGTCTGAACTTTACTTTTGTATCCTCGCCAAACAACTCCTTCGCAAACTCCGCAAGTGTTCCCTTCAAATCAGCAAATGTAATATTCTTGTCAATCACAAGTCCCTCAATCTGATGGAAAGATGGCGAGTGTGTCGCGTCCACCTCATCCGCACGGAACACACGCCCTGGTGCAATCATCCGGATTGGCAGCTTTCCTTTTTCCATCTCGTGAACTTGTACACCTGAAGTCTGCGTCCGCAACAAAATATCATTGTTGATATAAAAAGTATCCTGCTCATCTTTTGCTGGGTGATCTGCAGGAATATTTAAAGCCTCGAAATTATAGTAATCCTTCTCTACCTCAGGTCCTTCCACAACCTCATAACCCATTCCAATAAAAATACGCTCTACTTCTTCCAACGCAATCGTATTCGGGTGGCGATGCCCCACACTATTTTTCTGCGCAGGCAACGTTACGTCAATCACTTCCGCTTTCATCCGCGCTTCACGAATTTTCCGTTCCATATTAGTCTTTGCGTCATCAAGCACCCGCTCAATCTCCGCCCTAGCTTCATTCACTAGCTGTCCGACTTTTGGTCTATCCTCCGGTGTCACATCTTTCATGCCCTTCAAAACAGCAGTAAGCTCACCTTTCTTTCCCAAAAAATTAATGCGAACATCATTTAATCTGTCCAGCGCTTCACTCTCGTTGATCTGACGAATTGCCTCCGCCTTGATCTGCTCTAATCTCTCTTTCATGTTCGTTCTCCTTTACTATGATTAAAAACTGAACTAATGCAAAAAGTCCCCTGTAGAATACTCTACAAGGGACGAATTAACCGCGGTACCACCCAAGTTTCTAAAACAAACAGGCATACACCTGCCCACTGTGTTCGTTGTCGCACGCACACATGCATAGACGCTCAAAAGACGTAACGTGTCATTCCGTCTTCTCCTACTATTTTGTCCGTTCACAAATACACAGCCAACAAAACTTCAAAGAAGCTGCTCCAGTGGGAAATTCGACATCATATCTGAACTGGGGAAGCTTTCAGCCGGTGACTTCCGATCTCTGACAGAAAATATGATGCTACATAGCACCTTCGTTGCATTTTTCTAAATTTATAAAAACTATCATAGGTTATCCCTGGAAAAATGTCAAGCAAAATTTTTGCAAAATTATGATTCATTCTCCTACTTTAATCTACTGTATAAAATCTCCATCTTTCCGCAATCCGTTGTAATCTCAAGGATAACACTGTTGATAATATTATAATCTGTCTCATTATACTCGTGGACATACAAATCACTCTTAAACTGAATACTGTTCTTACTGCTCTCTTCCATTGCACTCATGGCATAAGACGTAATAATATTCCCAATTTCCATCAATGCGGATTTTTCAATCTCATCCAGAAAATCTAAATGTGGCAATGACATGCCACTGATTTTGTTATACAAAGTTTCAGCAAGTTTATCGGACATTCCATATAAAAACAGATGCCTATTCTCCCCTTCTGCAACGGCCCGAACAATAACTGCACCCTCCACATTTCCCTTATAGATACAACTTTTCACACCGCGTATTGGAATATTATACATTTCATTCAGAAGTTTGTGTGCCACAATCTCAATTAAATTTTCGATATTTGCAAATGACTCTATACTCTGAAGTGGTATATTCTTTAAAATTTTTCGGTCACAGACACAGACATGATTCACCAGCCAGGCAAGCATCGTTCCAATAAAACTTTTTAAAGTCTTTGCCGAAAAATCTTTGCTGAGCAGCTCCTTATACACTTGAATTGTATTCTTAAAATCGGTATGTATCTTGACGTGTTGCGCATAACTTACATACTTCCTATCCCGCTGTAACTCCTGCTCCGTGTCGAAATGAAACACAGTATAATCCACTAAAAAATCAATAATTTCCATGCACTTTTGCTGGTTGCTATTTCGATTGCCACTCTTTGCAATTTCTAATAACTGTTCGATTTTGTCAAACAATTGTTTATGCTGCTCATCAATTTTATCAATGCCGACTTTGTATTCCTCTTTCCATAAAACTGCCATAGTTTTTATCCCCTTTTCCTCGAATTTATACTTTGATATTTTATTCTCATATTATAGCATTCCCTGGAAAATTTATCAAGCAGATAAGTGTTTCCTGTAAACTCTGGAAAGCTCGCCATGTATATCATTCATTGTCTGATAAAACGCAAAACCATACTTCTCATATAATCCAGTATGATCTGTTGATATATAAATTGTTTGTATATTTTCTGCTTTTGCAATTTTCTCAATTTCTGAAAATAGTTTACCAACATAGCGATGACCTCTATACTCTGGAAAAGTATATACGAATCCAATCCATGGAGTCAAATCTGTTGGCTGAATATCATCCTTTTCAGCAAATGTGCAAAATGAAATTAGTTTCTCTCCCTCTGTAAGCATCAATACTCTTGCATTTTCGCCCACAGCTTCCTGAAGCTTATTTTCATTCAGCAATTGATATAGATATTGACCAGCTATCCAGTCACTTTTCTTTATTTGACACAGCCAATATTCTTGCTGGTCACTATGAAAATATTCAATAATCTGCATATAAATTTCTCCCATGATAGTTTAAATTTTCGTTACTATTCACGGCCTAGGAGCCGCTCATAGTAACGATTCGAGGCGATATTTAGAGTTTTGCTTCGCAAAAATCGCCCATTTTGCAAAGCAAAATTTTCACTCCTGAATCATATTCTCACGGAATGCGCAGTTCAGCGCATTCCTGACCCGTGAAAAGCAACAAAATTTCTTAATTTCATCTTGTCTTCAACGTACTCAAAAGCTAAAGAACTGTAAAAAACAACTCATTTTTATACTTTGAGTAACACGAAACTTATCTTTTCAATTGCCATACTCTGATTTTAACAATGCATAATAACAAGCATCACATATCCCTTGATTATTCCAATCAGAACTGCGCAGTGTACCTTCATATTGCATTCCACATTTTTTCATAACACTTCCTGAATTCGGATTTCTTGGGTCATGTCTTGCCTCAATCCGATTTATACCAACCACATTAAAAAGAAAATCCATCACCGCCTTTAACGCTTCCGACATTATTCCTTGATGCCACCACTTTCTGCCAATACAATAGCCAATATGTGCTGTAGCACTTTTTTCTTTCTTATCGACGACAGTAATGCTGCCAATCGGCTCATTCCCATTTTCTTTCAATACAATAGCCCATTGATAAAACTGTTCCTCTGCATAAGAATTTATCCAATCCTTTATTACATATTGGGTTACTTCTAAATTTGCATGTATTGGCCAAGTTAGATATTTTGTGACCTCAGCGTCCGATGCCCAGTTCCGATACATCGCCGCAGCATCTTCTATCACAAATCTTCTCAAAATTAATCTATCCGTTTGTAATCGCTGTGTTCCACAGTGGTTCATAAGTAATACCTCCTTTATTCTAATAATCTTTCGCAGCATCCATTGCAGAAAGATTTATGACAGTTTTATTTCTATCCTGCTAGACCGCCTACATGAATACTATATTTTATATCTATTTGGTCTGGTTCCTGTATCGTAGTCTCCGCGTCAATAAACAGTTCGATACTGTGGTATGCAAAAAAATCTGGTTCCGTACCAAGGAAAAAATGTATGCTTGATATTTCAGGCGTATCGCCATCTATTGTTATACTTTGTATATACAGGCACTTCAAGAAGATATCCTCTGTTATTGGATAGGGAAACATCTCTCCGTCGTCTACTTCATAGTAAGTTTTGCCATCTTCACCAAGGACTTCCCACCCTTGCATCCAGTCTCTTGCCAATTCCGCCATGTCCGCATCTAATAATTCCTTTTGAATTTCCTTTTCATGGTCCTCAATCCACAGGATATGTGTATTTAACTGAGTAATAAACGCTTGCAGTGTCCACTTTTCGTTTTTAGGATTCTTTTGAAAATTGGCATATAGCGTCGTTGTCACGCCCCAAAGTTTAATTTCTCGCTCACAAAAATACTGTCCATTTTTATCCTGATGAAAATTTTTGGTTGTGATAGTATTCTTTGTCAAATCACTTTTGCGTTTTTTGCGCTCTTTCAGCTCCCGTTGAAACTGCTTTCGTTTCATCTCCTGTTTAAACTGCTGTTCTTTTAAATAGAGTTGATGACTTTCTACTAGAAATTCAAAATAATACCGCTCCAACACGTTCACCGCCAATCCTCTTGTATAATAAGAGTGTGCGGCGGAGGAAAGCTGCTGTTCAATAACAACATAGCTTCCGGCGATCATAGAATTTCCTTCCTCTGGCAAAATAAAAAATACATTGTCTGCACCTACGATTTGTTTCACATGATAATTAGGCGGTAGTGGAAATGCTCTGTGTTCTACTGCTAAAATTCTATCGTGTTCTTCAGGTTTCAAGTCATGAGGAATTAGATATAACATTTCAATTTTTTGTTTTTCTCCACAGTTTTCTTCTCGCGGACTACCGTCCGCAAGGTATTCTGACATCATCATTCCTGTTTCAGAAAGATATGCCCATCCTTCTCCAACAACAATCATATTCCCATCTTCATCAGTGCCTACAATTTGTTCTATATCTCTTAAATTTCTGGTTTCTACCAACTTCCGCACAAAATCCATATTCGTTCCTACCCTATCAGACATTCTTTTCCCTGAAATACAATACCATATTTTTTAATACGTTCCAGCGCGAATCCCTCTGCTATCAGTCCGGCTTCATATTGTTCCTCTTCAATCTGTTGGAGCGCATTTGCAAGTGTCTGTTTCAAATCATCCTCTTTTCTAGGCTTGTATACTTTAAATTCTATAATGTATGCATAGTCATTCTCTCTATTTTGTGGCTTCAACATAATATCATAGCGGTCAAATCCACTTTCTCTGTTGGATTGAATCGTAAATCTTCCCGCCAAATCCACAATTAATCCCAACACAAATCCATGATAGAACCGCTCAGGCGCATCCTTTGACGACGCACTTTTCGACACATCAAAATTAGAAAAACTAACAAGCGCAATGTCATTCATAAACTCATTCATAGAATCCACATCATTCATCAACAGTGCCTTGACAAAATCATTATATGGAATACTTGCATTATTCTTAAACCAATTATTCACCATATTCTCAAACATAATAGATACTTCTAAATTTGTGAGTGTTAGAGTATATACTACATTTTTACGTTCACCCACAACCTCCATATCAAGAATCTTTAAATACCCTGTCGCAAGCAGCAAACTCCATACTGCATTTGTATTGTCTACAAGCTGGTTAAAAACAATCTTCTCATCAATCATAGCCTTAAAACTACCACCCTTTATAAGAGTCTCCATTGTTTTTTGAGTTCTACTTTTCCTGTTCGTATCAGGGAATTTATAAGACCATTTGAACTTGTATTTGCCCAATATGCACTGTACTTCCCTTTTCTTTTAATAAAAGATGTAATCGACCAAGGATTATAGATATCAGTGCATTTTCCAAATGTAAATCCGTCATACCAATGTTTTACATTCTCCTTCTCCTTTCCAAGTCCCACATCTTCAAGCGCTTGAAACACTTCTTCCTCTGTAAAGCCAAAAGAAAGTGCATATTCATTGGATGTTGTTGTCACCACATCTAAATTATTTAAATCAGAAAAAATACTTTCTTTTGAAATTCTTGTAATTCCTGTGATAATTCCACGATATAAATGTGAATTTGTCTTGAACGTATTGTCAAAAAAGCTTCGGAAAAATGCAACTGCCTCATCCCAATAATCCCCAAGCCACGCCTCCTGCATGGGAGTATCATACTCATCTAACAGCACAATCACTTTTTTTCCATAATATTTTTCAAGATAAATACATAGCGAATGAATCGCTGTCTGCGCCTTGAAATCTTCCATTTTTTCGTTTACCGCCACAAAGGATTCTCTATCACTCTCGTCAAATTTATCTGACTTCATAATCTCCTTATACATTCCATAAAGGTTCGTAATAACAAACTCTACTAAGGCTTTCATATCCTGAATATTATTCGCCTTTACACCCGCTAAACTGAAAAATATCACAGGATATGTTCCTTGAATCTGTCTATACTTTTCCTCATTCCAGATAGCAAGCCCTTTAAACAAATCGCTTCTGTCTGCATATTTGTTTGAAAAAAACACTCCAACATACTCATATTCAGTGTTTTTCCAAATCTCCGTGGACGTGTGATAAGTGTTACATCAGATCCATTTCCCCACCACTCTTTAATAAATCTCGTTTTGTCTATATATAAAAAATCCTGCTCTCTAAGTCTGTCAAATCGCTGTGCACCGATATTTACAATCGTATTACTATCCATATTCACACCTCCCCACAAAAAATCCTTTTATATTTTACACTCTTTTTCTTTCCGATACAATTCTCCAAAATAATTATTCGTTGCTAACAGCTCCTCAAAAGTGCCACTTCCAACAATTCTTCCCTCTTTAAACACAAAAATTTTGTCAAAACCACTAATGAACGTTAGGCGATGAGCAATCGCAATCACAGTGGCATTTTTCACTTGTGTCAAAACGTTTTTCATAACAATACTTTCTGTTACATTATCTAACGCGGATGTTGCCTCATCCAAAACAACAATCTCAGCGTGGTCAAACCACAATCTCGCCAGTGCCAGCCGCTGTTTTTCACCACCGGATAAACAAGTTCCTTTCTCCCCAATTCTAGTATCAATCCCATTATCCAGAGAAGTTATCATTGGTAATAACTGTGTCGCTTCAAGACTTACATGAATCTCAGCATCCAAAACTTCTTTGTCAAAAACAAGATTTTCTCTGATTGTACCATCAAAGACAGGGGTATCCTGCGATAAATAAGACACTTTTTTATAAAATGATTCCAAGGAAAAATCTTTTAGCGATCTATTATCAAAAAGAATCTCCCCTGATTTATATTTGAGTAACCCAATTAGCACTTTTACCAATGTCGATTTTCCAGAATCCGATTCTCCGACAAAAGCTACTTTCTCTCCCTTTTTAATTGTTAGGTTTATCTGATGCAATATTTTCTTGCAATCACCAGAAAATGCTTCGCAAGAATTGATATCTTGTGATATTTGAATCAGTTTCGGCTGCGGAGAGTTCATATTACAAATATTTTTATTTTCATAGTGAAATGATAAATTTTCAATCCGAATTTCTTTTGAAAACGTATCAAAAGCAGCGCCTTTCTGAAGCTGCATATCCCCTTTCAAGTCCAACAGCCCCACAAATCGCAACCATGCTGTTTTGTTCAATTTATATTGAATATTTATGCATGGAAAAACAGTTCTTTGTCTGTCGGCGCAGTCGTTGCGCTTATCACATTGATTGACAATGCCTACACGCCGATTGCAATTTTTAATGTCATAAATCAAAATCCCAATATCCAGACAAGCGACCAGCAATGCAAATATTGTAAAAAATGCTTCATGTATCATAGTCATTTTAACTTTTGATGCCACAATCGTTCTCTTGGTGCTAGAAGCCCTTTTTATCTCGTTTGGAAATTGATGTCTTATGCGAAAAACAGGCATTTCCATAAAACCGCGCACAATTTTGAAGCTGGATATTCGTCCAAATAATTCATTCCATAAACTGGTTTATTCATAATCTCAAGCCGTGCACCATCGCCAAACACCAAAAAGTACGAACGAAACTGTGTTTTTGTGTTATAATATCCTTCATTTAGAAACAGCTCCGAAATACTTGACAAAGAACTCCCTGGTCTTTTCTAACTCATTCACATACATAGCAACATGCTCAATATACATAATATCCCCCGCCTTCAATCATAATCATTTCCCAATTCTTCTGCCTTATAGATATTGTACCCTTCATAGTAATAACTGATATCAATTCCTTTCATATATACTTCCCTGTTATTTATCTGATCTGTTAATGCATTCTTCAGTAAAACCTTAATTTCTATATCTTTAATTGGACTTCTCTCCATAGCAAGCAAATAATCTTCTTTATCAGCTTTGCTCCAATCTATAACTAATTTTAATTCTTTTTTTTAAATTAAGTCAAGCCATATACGTGTGCTTCTTCCATTTCCTTCTCTAAAAGGATGCACAATATTCATTTCCACATATTTTTCAATAATTTCATCAAATGTTGATTGAGGCATTTCATCAATATGCTCTAATGCAGCATCTAAATACATTACAGACGCAAATCTAAAATTACCCTTTGCAATATTTACCGTTCTTACTTTTCCAGCAAAATCATACAACTCGTCAAATAAAAATTCATGAATCTTTGCAAGTCCTAAAAATTTTCCGATTTCAGATTCTTGAATAATATTGCTTTCATATAATTTAATTGCTTTTGTTTTACTTATTCTTTCTTCTATTTTTGCAAGTCCTGCCGAATTGTTAATACCTAGGTTATTTTCCAGAGCCATATCGACCTCCATATCATTCGCCCACTTTAGAGGGCTCTCCAGTAAAATCATAGTAAGTTCATGCCCATTCGGGCGAATATAATGTCTATCAACATTATACCATGCAAACGATTCTTTTTCTATAAAGAAAACAACTTTCAATAACATTGATTCTGTTACTGTTCACTCCGTTCCAGTAACATGTAAAAATCCATGCAAAATTTGCTTCGCAAATGGATTTTTACTCGCTGCTGGTATGTTTTCTCACGGACTTAGCAGTAAATGCTAAGTCCTGTCTGAACAGTAATCTGTTCCTTTGTTACTTTTCATTCTTTAGGCAAAGTTTTTTGCAGAGTTCCTCTACCTGTGCAGCTAAAATTTCTTTCAAATACTCTGGTTCCATAATCTCAACCTGTGTCCCAAAAGAAAGCAGATAACCAATCAGCCATGCGTTGACTGGCATCTTTGCAGAGACAATCATATTTCCATTAGGTTGATGCTCAATCTGTGTCTCGTCAAACTCATCATAAACACGATATGCCATCTCTTTGGAAAACAAAAGAACAATTCGTTGGTCCGATTGCTGTGAATCGTCATTCTGCTGTGGATAAGGCTTTGGTACAAAAATTTGTTCGGACAATTCCAACTGCATAATACGATTTAATTTAAACAAGCGAAAATCCTGCCTTTCTAAACAGAATGCTTTTAAATACCATTCTTTTGATTTGTAAGATAATTTTAACGGCTGGACAATGCGCTCCATTCTCTCACAACTTGTATTTTCATAAGTTATCTTTACTTCTCTATGCTGTATTACTGCCTGTTTTAGCGTCTCAAACTTTGTGTTATCACTGGTGGATTTTCCCCACCGTGAAAAATCGACCTCAAGCCAGTCTCCCATATTGACATGAAAAAGAGCTGATAACTTTGTCAATGTCTCTTCGCCTGAATGATATCCAGCGGCAGACATGCTCTGTATTGCAGTCAGCACTTCTCTCCTTTCCTCTTCCGACAACAGCGCCTTATTTAATGTATAACCAGGCAATAAATAGATGCCCCCATTTCTTCCTGGTTCTGTATAGACAGGAATCCCCGCACCACTTAGCGCTTCTATATCACGATAAATAGTTCTGGTGGAAACTTCAAATTTTTCCGCAAGTTCTGATGCCGTGGTCCCTCCCTTATCTAACAGATAATATAAAATTTTAAACAAACGACTGTCTGACATAATTTTCTTCCCCCAATTTTATTGACATTTATGTTTACTCAGATAAACCACCGAAATAAATATTTGTTTATTTTGTTCCGCGTATTTTTTATCATCGAACATTTGCTCATTTTGTAAATAAGGAAATTATAACATAAGTTATTTTCAAATAATTCATAATCAATAAAAAATATATGAAAAAACGCTAATTATTTCATTCTCTTTTTGAAATTATATGATATGATAGTTGTATACACTTGCACAGTGCCGGGTGCATCACTTATTGAATAACAGAGCCGGCGCAGAAAAGAGGTAAGGATGAAATTTAATAATGGCTGCTGGCTTCAGCAGGAAGGCTGTGAATGCTTTGCACCACAGCAAGCATATTTTACAAAAGTAGAGACCGACAAAGTGACTATATGCGCTCCGACAAATCATATTAATCATAGAGGTGATACGCTTGGAGGCATCAATTTGACGCTGGTTATCACCACCCCCATAGATGAGGTAATTCGTGTACAAACTTATCATCATCTCGGCGCAGTAAACACTTACCCTGCATTTGAAATCAACGCAGGCGCAAAGCCGCTTAAAGTTGACGATAACGCAGATCGCATTATTATCTACAGTGGTTCTCTTGCCCTTGAGATTGGCAAAAAACACTGGTATATGCGATACTCTAGAAACGGAAAGTTGATTACAGAATCCAAGGCAAAGGACCTTGCACTGATGAAAACAGATTGGAGTGGGCTTGCTTATGACAGAGGCGACAATTATGACACCTATATGCGTCAACAGCTCGGTATTGGTGTAGATGAAAAAGTTTATGGCCTCGGTGAACGCTTCACTCCATTTGTAAAAAATGGACAAAGCGTAAAAATTTGGAACGCTGACGGCGGGACAAACACAGAGCAATGTTATAAAAATATTCCATTTTATATTTCAAGCAAGGGTTACGGCGTTCTTGTCAACCATCCAGAAAATGTTGAGTTTGAAATTGGCACAGAGATGGTCACAAAGGTTGAATTTTCTGTGGAAGGAACCTATTTAGACTACTTCTTAATCAACGGCCCTGAAATGAAAGATGTATTGCGGCACTACACAGATATCACAGGCAAACCAGGTCTTCCAGCTCCTTGGACCTTCGGTCTGTGGTTGTCTACTTCCTTTGTAACCAATTACGACGAAGAGACTGTTATGAGCTTTGTTGATGGTATGCTCGAAAGAGGAATTCCTTTGCGGACCTTCCATTTCGACTGTTTCTGGATGAAAGAGTTCCATTGGAGCGACTTTTTATGGGATAGCCGTGTATTCCCTGATCCTGTTGGAATGCTCAAACGCATTAAAGATAAAGGTCTAAACATTTGTGTATGGATTAACTCTTATATTGGGCAAGAATCTGTCCTGTTTAAAGAAGGTATGGAAAACGGTTACTTCATTCGTCGGCCAAATGGTCAGGTATGGCAATGGGATATGTGGCAGTCAGGTATGGCTATTGTGGACTTTACCAATCCCGCAGCATGGAAATGGTATCAAGACAAGCTGGAAGTTCTTCTTGATATGGGTGTGGATTGTTTCAAGACAGATTTTGGGGAAAGAATCCCTACTGATGCCATTTATTATGACCGTTCTGATCCAAAGAAAATGCATAATTACTATACTTATCTCTACAATAAATGTGTCTATGAGCTGCTTGAGCGGAAACGCGGAAAAGGACAAGCAATACTCTTTGCCCGCTCTGCTACAGTCGGCGGTCAAAAATTCCCAGTCCATTGGGGCGGTGACTGTTGGTCGGATTATGAAGCGATGGAAGAAAGTCTGCGCGGCGGACTATCTCTATGTATGTCTGGCTTTGGATTTTGGGCACATGATATTGGTGGTTTTGAGCATACCTCCACAGCAGATGTCTATAAACGTTGGGTGGCATTTGGACTGCTCTCCTCACACAGCAGACTTCACGGAAGCCAATCCTACCGTGTTCCTTGGGTATATGACGAGGAAGCTGTCGATGTGCTTCGTTTCTTTACCCGCTTAAAGGCAAAGCTAATGCCCTACCTTTATAAAACTGCTATCACTGCTGCCACAGAAGGCATTCCAAGTATGAGAAGTATGGTACTTGAATTTACGAAGGATAAAACATGCCACTATCTTGACAAACAATATATGCTTGGCGATAGTCTGCTTGTCGCTCCAATCTTTAATGATGAGAGCAGAGCAGAATATTATCTGCCACAAGGTATCTGGACAAATTTCTTCACTGGAAAAGAGTATCGCGGTGGCACATGGACTGAAGAACAACATGATTATCTGAGCATTCCTCTGATGGTTCGTGAAAATTCTGTCGTAGCAGTCGGTGCGCATGATGACAGACCAGATTATGACTATGCTGACGGCTGTGAACTGCGCGTCTATGCGGTTCACGACGGAGTAAAAATCAACACTGCAGTATATGGCATGAACAACACTGTGGAGCTATCCGCTTCTGTTAGAAGACAGGGACACAGCATTATTGTGACGGCGGACAGCATCAAACCATACACCATTCGCATGATTAATATGCGTGCAGCCGAAGCAGCAAGCGGTTTTTTAACTATAGAAGGAAATGATTCCATCGTGACCCCCAATCCAGGCGCAAACGTAGTGGAAATCATCTTTTAAAACGATCAATTTTACCTACTCACACGCGACCCGTGCGCCGCTTTTGCGGCTTATTTCCTTTGCATGGGTCTGTGCATAAAAGAGCAGCCTATCCTTGTCAGAATGGCTGCTCTTTTTTACTTCATAAATTTACTTTCCATCAACTCGTCACGTGCGACGCGCATAGCACACTCCACACTACCCTGCTCAAATGGACTTGCAAGATTGGCATAGCGCAGCGTTTCCAGATAACTCATACTGCCGCCACACTTACAGAGATTGAGGTAGTCCTCCCATGCCTGCGCATGATTTTCCTTCTCCTTTTTCTTAAACTCCATCGCCCCCATCGTTGTGAGCGTATAATTAATATAATACATTGGATAAAGATAAATATGAATCTTGTGATACCAAAAGCCTCCTCTGTCAAAGAAATCATCTGATTCATAGGCACGCCATGGCATATATTTTTGCTCAAGCTTTTTCCATTCCAACGTTCGCTCCTTTGGTGTCAAATCTGGATTCGCATAACAAATGTGCTGAAACTCATCTACCGCTACACCAAAAGGCACAAATGTGACAGCCTCCTGCAAATGTGCAAAGCGGAATTTGTCAGCTTGCTCTCCAAAAAAGCGCTCCGCATAAGGATATGCAAACTGCTCCATCGACATAGAATGAATCTCTGCAATATCAGTTGATTCTGAATAAAACTCTGATATTGGCTGATTGCGCATTGCCATATATCCCGCGAAAGCATGACCCAGCTCATGTGTCAGCACCTGCATGTCGTAGATGGTCTGATTGAAACAAGAAAATACAAACGGCGCCAAATAGCGCTGCAAATCTGTCATATAACCCGTCGATGCCTTTTTGGGCTTATTTTTCAAATCCATCAACTCATGCGCTATCATAAAATCAATAAATTCGCCAGTCTCAGGACTCATCTCGTGATACATCTTTGACGCCTCATTTACCATGAAATCATCATCCCCCGCTGGAGCTGCATTGCCATCTGGGAAAATGCGCTTTTCATCATAAAATGAAAAATCGTTTACACCAAGACGCTTCGCCTGCGCCTCATACAATTTTTGGCAGATTGGCACAATCACAGTGCACACCTGCTCGCGAAAAGACTCCACTTCCTTTTGTCCATAATCAGTGCGTCCTTGCTTCATATATCCCACCGGAATATAATTCTCATAGCCAAGGTTGCGCCCCATCTCATTCCGAATCTGAATTAGCGTATCCCAAATCTCTTCCAAACGTAGTTCATTTTTATGATAAAATGCCGCATATGCACGGACTGCCGCCTTGCGCACTTCTCTGTCCTCATGTTCAAAATACTTCTGTACACCATACAGGTTCAACGTCTTTCCATCAAATGGAATCTCTGCAGTCGCCATCATCTTTTCATATTCATTGCAAAGTTTTGCCTCCTGCTGCATCAATGGAATATTTGCCTCGCAAAACGTCTTTTTCTCAAGCTCTTTCTTTGCAAAAAATTGTTTTCCGTACTCTTTCTCGAGTTCCGCACGAAACGGGCTGTTCATCAATGCCTCATCCACCGCTAAAAGCTGTGGCATAATTGTTGGAAATGTAGTATCAATATACTCAATTTCTTTCTCATAAAATTCATCTGTTGTGTCCAATGTATGCCGAATCGTAGCAATTGTAGTATCTGTCGAGAAATCCTTTTCCCACTCGTCATATGCAAGTATTGCCTCCTTAACCTCTGCATAACTGCTTGCGTTCTCAATCCGCTCTTTTGTCTCAGTTGCATATGCCGCCATCTTCTCACAATCTGGTCTTTTGTACTCCAATGTTGAAAACTTAAAATCTTTCATGATAATTCTCCTTCTTTCTTTATTTGATACTTTTTTGTTCTACTCATAGGGTCTCTGATAAAAACGTCCTGAAATCTGCTGCGTGTTGATTACATTGACAAATGCCTTCGGATCAACCTTTTTGATTCCCTTAATAATCTCCTTGCACTCTGCTCGCGACACAACAGAATATACAATCTTGCGTTCCTGATGTTCATAAGAACCTTCTGCCTCAATGATTGTCGCACCATGATTACTGTCTTTGGCAATAACCTCATAGACCCGCCTTGCATGATTTGTCACCACCAAAAGAGTATGCTGGCGATATTGTTTGAACAATGTGCGCAAAACCTGTGTGGAAGCATACTGAAAAATAATGGAATACAATGCCTTTTCCCAGCCAAACAGCAACCCCGCAACTACTAGCAACATAGCATTAAATCCAAGAATAACATTAAAAGAATCCATCCCTGTTTTTTCTGACAAGAAGATACTAATAAAATCTGTTCCCCCTGTTGTTGCATTCACCATCAGGCACATACTGATGGCAAAGCCATTAATCATTCCGCCAAACACACTGATTAGCAGAGTGTCATATACTATCGCCTGCGATGGTAAAGCATCCGTTAAAATGTTCGTCAACATAATGCACAAACAAGAATACAATGTGAACTTTTTACCAATAAAGCGAAAACCAATATAAACTGGTCCCAGATTTAACAAGATATTAATTATGGTATATGGGAGCTCAAATCCAAAAAAAAGTTCAACAATACGCTGAATCAGCAGAGTCAATCCCGTTATCCCACCCGGATATATACCACCTGTTCGCACAAATGTCTTAATGTTTAATGCTATGACTATAGACGCAATACAAATGACAGCAATCCGCTTTGCATCCTCTTTAAAACTAAACTTCATAATTTCTTTTCCTCCAATGCGATCTCCATCCAGCAATCTTTTTTCAATTCTAGTTCCACACAAATATTTTGATAAACAAACTTTCTTCGCGTGTCACATCCGCTACAAACCTGCGCTTTTTCCAAACTTCCATCTTTCCAGACAATATTCATGTGCGCATTTCCACATATCCGAACACCTGTCAATTTCCCACTTTTCCAAGCAGACGGAAGTGCTGGAAGCAGTACAACCCTGTCCGTATTGCTCTGTATCAGCATTTCCACCATCGCCGCTGTCGCTCCAAAATTTCCATCAATCTGAAACGGCGGGTGATTGTCAAACAGATTGGGCAATGTCGATTTTATCAAAAGCTGCTGTAAATTCTCATGTGCCTTCTCCCCATCCCAAAGCTTCGCATAATGATTGATAATCCATGCACGGCTCCAGCCTGTATGTCCCCCTCCACTCTCCAGACGCTTTTGCAGTGTACACTCTGCCGCTGCCGCAAGTTCCGGTGTTCCATCCTTTGTAATTTGGTCCGATGGGTGCAGTCCATACAAATGCGAAATATGCCTGTGTCCTGGTTCCTTCTCCTTATACGGTTCACACCACTCAAGAATCCTACCATCACTCCCTATGCGTGTGGGAATTAACCGTTTGCAGGCATCAGCAATCTGTCTGTCAAGTTCATCAGACACCCCTAAAACTTGCGCTGCCTGATTACACTGTGAAAATAAATCCCGCAAAATCTGGTTATCCATCGTCACACCAATGGAGTTAGACCCCTGCTCTCCATTAGGCAAAATAAAAGTATTTTCCGGTGACACGCTAGGACATGTGCATAGATACGTCACGCCATCAATCTCATACTCAATGCAAAAATCCAAGAAAAACTGTGCTGCTTCCCGCATGATGGGAAACATTTTACGCAAAAATTCTATGTCACCTGTATATTTATAATGCATCCAGATATGTGTGCAGAGCCATGCGCCCCCCATCACCCAAAAGCTTCCAGGAATCCACAAATCCTGCGGCGCAGTGTCTCCCCAGATATCCGTATTGTGATGTGCTACAAATCCGCGGCAACCATACATAACCTCCGCTGTTCTTTTGCCATTAGGAAGCATCTTTTGCAGCAAATCAAACAGTGGCAGATGACAATCACCCAAATCGCAAGTTTCTGCCGGCCAATAATTCATCTCTGTGTTAATATTAATTGTAAATTTGGCATCCCACGGCGCCTCCATGTCCTTATTCCACAGCCCTTGCAAAGTGGCAGGCAATGTACCTGGACGACTGCAACTGATTAACAAATATCTGCCAAAATTAAAATAAAGTTGTTCTAAACTTATATTTATATTTCCTGACGCTATTTCTTCCAGACACTTATCTGTAGGCTTCTGTGTTGTTTGGTCTTCCGAATCCAAAGTCAGTGACATCCTGTCAAAATAAGACTTATATTCTGCAATATGCCTCTCCAAAAGCACCTCATAACGCTCAGAAGCTACTTTTTCTAATTTCTCAGAAAGTGCCTTCTGCAGTGCAATCTCTTTTTCCTCCCCATGTATCCGGTAAGTAGTCGCTGCACTCCAATACAAAAATACTTCCGTGGCATTATAAACAACTATGTGCTCGCCAATCACTTCAATCCTTCCGTCAGGACTTACCGCCTTGCACATCATAGCATAATCCAGCCCGTCAGGTCCTAGATTGCCACCAAGTATAATACTGTCTTTCGATGCCGCTTTGGAATATTCATAGATATGATGCCTCGACTGCATTATATCCAAATCCATTTTCTTTTTCCCACGAGCAGTCAAATGCATCCCACACACATCATCTGGCGCAGACATAAAAATTTCGCGCGCATACTCCGTATCCTCAAGTAGAAAATATGTGCGATAAACCGCTCTTCCCACATCCAGTTCTCTTCTGTATGCAGACACATTTTCGACAATGACAGTTCCTAGATTATAGTCAATTGTAATCTCTCCAAGCACCTGATAAATGCGCATCCCAAACGGTGTACCACTTAATGCCTGTTTACATAGCCGTTCGGCTTCATGAATTTTTCCCTCTTTAATTAACTCTCGTATTACAGGAAGCTTTTCTTTTGCGCTCGGATTGTTCCTATCCATAGGACCACCATACCACACCGTCTCCTCGTTGACCTGCATCTGCTCACAGTCAATGCCGCCAAACACCATACCGCCAATCCTACCGTTTCCAAGTGGAAGCGCCTCATTCCAGTCCATTGCGGGCTTATTATACCATAACATAGTACATTTGCTTCCATCCTGGTTTTTGTTCTTATCCATTTTTATACCTCTCACGTGCTCAGGCACGCATACCAATAATTGTTTGAATGTTATTTTCTTTCAAACTTTTTCCTTCTGTAAATTTCGCAAAAAACAAGCAGTCCTCTCAATACAAGAAAACCCTTGAAAATCAAGGGTTTTCTTGTTAAATTTCACGGACTTTGCAGTAAATGCAAAGTCCTGAAGTTGAACTGTAACAAATTCCCTACAAATCATTTTATAGCATATTATATATATTTACAATAGCAGCTTTAGAAAAAAAATCAAGTAAACGAAGATTTATCTTCCCCTACTTGATTCTTTTTCATGGTAGAAAATGAACATCTTACGGCACCTGCAATTCCGAAACCATTTCAGGCTGCATGATCATCTTACTCAGTATATGCTCGAAACTCCATGTAATCAATCTGCATTCCTGGCTTGAGGAACAACATTTTTATTTGATAGCAGCCTGCATCCAATCTCACGCGCAAAAGCTTCTGCTGTGTCCATCTGCCATTTGTACCATTCGTCTGGAACGTGGCAAGCTCCTCCCCGTTGAGAACAGCCTTGCAGACACACTGCGCCTGGTTCGTCTCCTTTGACATTATCCGCACAATTACATCATAGTATCCCGCTGCCTCAACCACAAAATAACGATCTGTGTCCACAGTCATATTCCATACAATTTTACTACTATCGTCCAAAGTGTTTTTGCCCCGCATATCTGTATCAAGCGCTTTAATATACGGAATTTTTATAATGCCATTTCCTTCTCGTCCAAATGCGGGTATTCGCATTAGGAAACGGCATATATTCATTGCACTTCTCTGTAGCTCTCCAACCGTAAGCCTTCCTGTACCAAGCGCCTCGATAGAATCATCATCAAAAGAATTGATTTCCGCGCCGTTGTTATTCACAACCATATAGAGGTCATTCTGCGCCCGCACCATATCTGCAGTGCGCTGAATAGAGCCTTCACCGCCCTCTACAACATCATTTATATTCGCCCACCAGTCACTCATTACAATTCCGTTGTAGCCCCACTCTTTTCTCAAAATTGTCGTATTTAAATCATATGCTGACGCCGTCCAGTATCCATTCACAGGATTGTAGGAAGTCATTATCGACTGCGCGTCACCCTCTTTCACAGCAATCTCAAACGCTTTCAGATAAATTTCCCGCAGCGCTCTCTGAGAAACTACCGCATTGACAACTTGTCTTCTCGTCTCCTGTGAGTTGCAGGCAAAATGCTTAATTGTGGCATGTACGCCTTTTTTCCCAATTCCACGCACCACAGCCGCTGCCATTTTTCCTGTCAGAAGTGGATCTTCTGAAAAATACTCAAAATTCCTTCCGTTAAGTGGGTGTCTGTGAATATTAATTCCTGGTCCTAAAAGCGCGTCAACCTGATTCTGCACCAACTCTTCACCAACACAACAAAACAGTTCCTCTATGAGTGCCTCGTCCCAAGTACACGCTATCAATGTACCAATTGGAACTTGCGTGGCATGTGCGCCGTTATCCATGCGGATTCCAGATGGTCCGTCTGCACAGCACCCCACTGGAATCCCAAATCCAAACAATGCGTCAGACACCCCACCAAACGCGGCAGCTGTTCCTGGTGTCACCTTTAGGCTACACATACCCTCGCCTCGCACAATTGCTGCTAAATCTTCTGTAGAAAGCTGTGCAATAAATGTCTCCATTGTGCAGTTTCCTTCCGCCACATCTTTTAGCAAAAATCCTTTATCTCCTGTGTATGGAATAGTCTGCGACAGTCTGGATACAATTCGTTCTTTTAGATTGATTGTCCTCACTGGAACTGATTCATATTCCAATATAGGCATATTGTTCGTTCCCGCAGTTGCACGAATACGCGCAAAGTTTTCTACAGGAGCAAGCGCCTCCTCACACTGTTCTATCAAAAGAGTGTTCGCAAGCTGCCAGTGCATCATATTTTCAATAGGTACTTCTATTGCATCGCGCACATTAGTGCCTGCATAAAAATGATATGTACCAGCCTCAAGCACATAAGCATGTCTATATCCGCTGATACCACTGTCATCAAAAGAAGCCAACTTGTATACCGGAATTTCAATTTGTAGTTCTTCCTCCTCCTGACAACCCAAATTTCGCGTCTTGGCAAATCCAACCAGCTCCCGTACTGGTCTTCCCATACCGCTCACAGGTTTCTCCACATATAACTGGACAATCTCACGCCCACTGTAAACAGTTCCTATATTTTTTACTCTGCAAGTAAACGAAAATGAAGTCTTGACATCATTTCCATTCACCTTAACTGCACTGTCCACTATCGAAAATTCTGTGTAGGAAAGCCCATAGCCAAACGGATAAAGCACAGCCTCCTTAGCAAAAGTCTCAAAATATCTATAGCCGACATAAATATCTTCCTGATATACATTCTTCTCTTTTCCACCATGATTTTTATCAGATGGATAGTCCATAATTTTTTTCGCAATCGTATCGGTAAGTTTTCCTTGAAAAACCTCTTTTCCAGTAAGGACATCCGCTATGCCATTTCCGCCCTCCATGCCACCCTGCCATGCATACACTACCGAACTGATATTTGTATTATTCTGTACAAAATTCATATCGATAATGTTTCCAACATTTAGCACTACAATCACATGCGCAAAGCTTCCGCATACATTGTCAAGTATTTCGTGTTCTGTCTCTGTCAAATAATAACTGCCTTCTGTGGCGGCATTATCCTTATCCTCTCCAGCCGTCCTTCCAATCACTACAACCGCCTTGTTTGAAATGGCAGCGGTCTTTGCGACAAGCTCTTTTGACACTGGCATCTCCTGCTGGCACCACGGTTCACTTGCCCAACCGCCACCCCCATTGTCATATGGATGCGCTAAAATCCACTTCTCGTAGTAGTCAACCAGTTCTTCATTAAGACAGATTCCATTATCCCGAAGCCCGTCCAACAAGTTGGTCGTGTAAAGAACATTCACTGCTCCGCCTGAACCAGTGCCACTTCTATAATATTCCTTTTGACATCTTCCAAACACTGCAACATGGTCGCTTTCCAAAAGCGGCAATGCCGCATCCTCATTCTTTAAAAGAACCGCTCCCTGCGCAGCAACTTTTCTGCATAATTTTGCAATCTGCTCCGATGTAGCTCTATTCTGATTCTCTTCCATTTTTGTTTTCCTCCCAATTCTATCCTTTCGTTACTATTCACATCTTGGAGCCGTTCATAGTAATGATTCGAGGCGATATTCAAAATTTTGCTTCGCAAAATCGTATCTTTCACAACATATTATAAAAACGTTTTTATTTTCAACTACCATAACACAATAAAAACGTTTTTACAATCCTATTTTTTAACTTTATTTGTCTTTGTACAAAATACTCAAACTAAAAGGATAAAATTTGTGAAAAGTTTTGTTACCAAGAATCAATTAAATTCTCCTCGCACATGTTGATTCCCGCGGAATAATTCTGCCTTGCAACACATCAATACAGCCCTTCTCCTCACCTGAAATCAGCGCAATTAGATGCTGGACTGCCAGCGTTCCTTGTTTTTCAAAAGAAGTCCTCATTGTAGTGAGTGATGGTCTCACAAGACTTGCTATCTCGATGTCATCACACCCCACAACACTCACCTGTTCCGGCACTTCTATTCCACTGTCTATCAACGCTTTAACCGCGCCGATAGCGCTTAGATCATTCGCCGCAAATACTGCTTCCGGCAGCGGTCTGTCTGACTGAACAAATTGTTTCATGGATTCATAAGCGATCTCTTTTTCAAATTCTCCTTCTATTATATCTATCTCATCAAACTGGATTTCTGACTGCATCAACGCTGTTTGAAACCCTTGCATACGTTTCATATTGTCATAATTATCGCTCGCGCCATTGATATATGCAAACGTGTGATGTCCAATCGACAATAAATATTGTGCCACCATCTCCCCTTCATGATAAGAGTCAAAAATAACACTTGTCATTCGCTCTCCCTGTAGTTCTCTATCCAAGAAGACAATGGGGGTCTGCGTTTTCTGCAAAAGAATCGTTTCCTTCTCTCTGATATCTTTATTTAGAATAATTGCACCGTCCATGCGTTTTCCAAGAATGTTCGCCATCATGTTATCCGCACGTTCACTGATAAAAATGTTTAACTCGTAGCCATACTTTTTGCACTCCTGATACACAGCATCTGCAAGAATATTGTAATAAGTTCCTCTAATAGATGTAAGAAATAAACCGATTACCTTTGTACACTGGGACTTTAGATTTCTTCCGTTGAGATTTGGCACATAATTCAACCGCTCTGCTACATCCAGAATATGCTGTTTTGTCTCCGGGCGCAGCACATCAACACCATTAAGCGCATTCGATACTGTTGAGATGGACACTCCCGCCTCTCGCGCCACGTCTTTGATTGTCACCTTTTGTTTCACCATGCCTTTTCACTCCTCCATCAGTGCTTTTCTTTTTCCAAAATAATAGAGGTACCTTTTTGCACCACCTTAGTAACAGTCATTTTAGAAGAATCTGCAAATTTTTTGTCAAAATCAGTAGTCCCCACCCTTCACTAGGAATCAAACTTTTTCTTCTTAAGAATGTTTTCCAATCCTGAAATTTCATCATGTTAAACCAAATTCCCTCTCAACTAAAGCAAACGTGTCCTCAATACTTCTGCTATTATCTCTAACAATGTCCCAAAAACCTGAATAAAAAAAGAATCATACACTGAACGCGAATTAACCCTTTTAAATGGTAAGACTGTCAGCAGTACCGTTTACCAAAAATAATTCTATCGATTTACCATATGTCATAACAATATTCCCTTCTGATCACACCGTCTTTTTCTTATCAATCCGATTCGCATATGAATTTGTACTTTCTATCTTTTGGGCAAATTCCGCTCGTGTAATCCCTGTTTCTATATACCTAACTTTTACATTAAATTCAATATTATTTTTGAGCATAATGAAATTCCCCACCTATTAAGGAAGAGTAAGAAAATAACTAACACATCTTGACTTGCCTATTTCTCCGATTACATATGACAAAAGCCTCATCGTAGTCCACTACGCCTACATTTTTTGACATGCACCCTCAAAGAAATATCCTGCGTAATTTGTATCAGTTTTTTCTACAATTCCTGACAACAAAAATTTCACATTTCAGGTAATTTATTGTAACATATGGTTTTCGTCATTACAATCTCTTATCGAAAATAATTGTTGGCACTATTATTACTATTACCGTAGGCGCGCCAGAAAAGACTATCTTGCATTTGCCAAAAGTAAAAAGCACAGCGCCAAGAAAATCCGTAAGGTACTCCGCAGGCAGCTCGGTTACGTTGTAAGGGACATCTGGTATCTGGATCAGTTCATGAGCGGCGAATATGCAATGACAAACAAAGAAATCGGTCTGTACCTTACCATCATCATGTTGTATGAACAACAGCAGTATATGTACGATAACAGGGTACATTTTGTAGAATGCCACATTGTCAGCATTTCACAGCCATGGCTTCGTCCAATAGTCAAGGGAAAAGTCACGGCGCCGATTGAATTTGGTGCAAAATTTGACCTCAGCCTTGGCAGTGAAGAATGTAGAACTGCCATTGACTTTGGCAATGCAATAATCGGATATGATCCAAGAGGAAAAAGCAAAAAAGATGCAAGAAAAATAAGGATTTCTTCACGGGACAAGACCTATCCCCCTGTTCCACCTGCCAGCAATGGATAGCTTCCGATGGATTTGTCAAGGCAGCTTATATCCCTTAATAGGGTGTCTATATTTATATACTAACACCATTTCCTTACTGGCTCTCAAAATGATATAGTGTAACTCGTACCCCTCTTGAACGACATTCCTCCAAAGCTCCAAAAACTAAGGACCTACAATACCATCCACTACAACATCATACCCACCGCAGGCAAACTGTTTTGCAGCGTCTAAAAAGCCTCTATTACAATCAAATTTTGCTCATTTGATTGCGGTAAGTATGGTAGAATGGCACTTTTGCTGAGATAGTGATAAAAATCATCGGTGTGCATATGTATTGATTTTTCTACATCAGATTTTTGGGAAACGATTGGTGCTGTTGTAGTTTTTCCTGTTCCTGATGAGCCTGTAATTATAATAATTCTTCCCTGTTTCATAATATCTTAACCTCACGAGTTATATTTACATAGCCACATCTTCTACATTTTTCAACCTCTCAATTTGCAACAGCCTTTGCTGTCTAATCGCATTCATATCGTCAGGAAACAGTAGGTTGATTACTTTAGTTGTATAATCAGATGCTATATTTTTCAAGGGAATCATTTTTATCAATTTCAAGAACAACCAATATATTTCGTGAATTTGATATGTACCTACCCCAAACAATACAATGGGATTTACATTTATGTTCGTAATAAAATAACTGCTGTTTAGATTTCTTGTCAAGATAGAGTTTCCCGGCAACAAACTGGATGAACTCCGGTTCTGGTATCCGTATCAGCTTTCAGATGGCGTTCTCCACGATTGCCTTTGTCAGCAAGTCTTTAATCACCAGCCGATTTCTTTCATGCCCTCAAGGGTTTCCGCCTTGGTCGGCGCGGCATATTGGCAGATAATATCCAGCTCGCTTTTTGAAAATTTCATTCTGTGTCCTCCTTCCGATTTTCTGCAAGAACCTACTCTACAAGACATTTGGTGTCGCTCCGGTGGAACAGTATCTTCAAGATAGTACTGATTTGCTGGTCTGTCACGGATTTCGGATGGGGGAGATGGCTTTCCAACATTGCCCCTCTGATACAGAACCCGTACGTTCGTTACGGTCAAAATTTCTTCATTTCCCTGCGGAAGTCGTTGCGCTGCATCGCCGGGGAGTATATCTCATACAGACCAGTCATTCGGTTGGAATAATCCATCGATAAACTTACTTGTATCATAGAACATTTTTGAGCCTTGTGCCGTATGTACACAAATCAGGAATGAAGCCCGAAATTCAAAAAATTCCATGATTTCGGAATAATGTGGTATAATGGTTCTGTTGCTGCAGTCAGGTCACAGGAAAGGAGTGTTGCGTTTATGAAATCACGCCTTACTATACAGGAATGTCTAAAAGATTTACACAAGGAAAAAGATATAAAACTGGAAAAGCTGGAAGAACTGACTGGCATTTTCAAATCCGCCTTGGGCAGTTACAAAGAAAATAATTACAAGGAAATCAACTACGTCAACCTTGTGATGCTGGCATATTTCTACGGGATGTCAGTTGATTACCTGCTCTGCCAGACGGAAAACAGAAAGCTCTCCAACACTCCATTGGCAGAGCTACATTTGAGTAATGAAATGGTAGAGCTGTTAAAAGCGGCAGCATCAACAATCGGCTTCTCTGTGAGATTGCTGCTAATAATAAATTTGTCCGGCTTATGGCCAGCTCTGAAATTTACATAGACAGCCACGCAACCACTCGCTTCTGTGACATGAACGAATCTCTGGAAGATCAGCGACTTGCTCTTATCCGCCAGTGCAATTACGCAGACAGGGACTTCTATTCGGAAACACTAAAGGTGGGGCAGATTGGGAAAGAAGATTTTTTCTGTCATGTTACACATAAAACATGTGGCTTTTATGGTTGCATTTATAATTCAAGTGGGGGCAGTAACAACATTTATATGCTATTGCCCCTTGATTATCTACAAACGAGGTTGTCAACCCCAATGCAAAACTGTATTTATTTTTATTGTTGACTGGACTTTCCATTATCTCGTTAGAAAATTCAAAATTCGTTCATTAAAATCTTTGGCTTCTTCATACGCCGCATGTCCAAGACCATTATAAATAAACAATTCGCTATGACTAATTTTTTCAGCTATTGCAGAAGCCGCAGTTGTTCCAACAATTTTATCGCAATCCCCACCAATCACTAATGTAGGGCATACTATGTTACTTAATTCCGTATAAGCATTGTGGCTGATACAGGAAGCTGCCTGTATGAGAAAACGCTTAAAACTTTTGGGTTTTCCTATTTTTCCGATGAACGGATAAATTCGACGGTACCTTTTTAAGTATTTCTCTGAATATGATTTTTCCGCTGTATCTATCATTAAATCCTTATAATTTCCTTGCTTTGCCATTTCAATCCAGACACCAGCTACTCTTTTAATTATTTCATTAGAGTTTGCGCTTGTTACCGCCAGAATGAGCTTATTGACTAAATCCGGATAATCAATCGCAAGATACTGCGCTATCATGCCACCTTGGGATATGCCTAAAACGTCTGCTTTTGAAATACCAAGAGCGGTCATAGCTTGTGCATGGTCTTTTGCCATTTCCCTTGTAGAATATCCCTCTTGCAAATGATTTTTCCGGCTGAAAACATACACGGTAAATTCTTTGGCATATATCCTATACATCATTGAAAAAACAAAAGCCATTCCTTTTACCGTAGACAGTCCATCTCCCAAACCGGGCAGCATAATGAGATTTTTATTTCCATTTCCAAAAGATACATAATCCATTTCAGAATTTCCAACATGGACACTTCCATTATAGGCATTATAGAACATAACAACCTCCTTTATTTTACGATTCCCGTCTTTAGAATCTCTATATACTCTGATAAATCTTTTACATATTCTTTTTCTATCATTTCAAAGCCCGCATAGGCTTGTTTTTGTATTTTTGTCAAAAAATCATCATTAAAACCTTTGAGAAACCACTTTACCACATCAAGCGTTTTTTGTCTGCCCACCGAAATTGAGTTGTATCAATATCCTGTAAAAACCAATAGTATATCTCTTGTTCTCCATTGCCATATTTTAATACGGTTTTCATATAAATATCGGTGTCGCTTTTGGTGAATGCCTTGACAATCATTTTGGATTTTTCTGGGTACAAAATATACCATGAAAACTCCAAAACAGAATACTCTACTATCCGTTGAAATAAATCAGCGGAAAGGATATTTATTTTTTCTTCTCATCATCACTGGCGCATATAATTCTAATTTTCATGATTATTTTCTCAACTTTCACTCTATTATCTTCATCTTTGAAAATCACTTACTACCCAAAACCGTCTGCTTCTGATTTCCATTCACTCCCCTATATTATTTTTTAGGTTTTCTATGCAGATATACAGTACAACTTTGTTTCGGGCATAAGTTTACGCAGTGGTAGCAAAGTGTACAGTTGTTTTTTGTATGATACTTCCAGTTACTATTTCCAAATTGTGAGCAGGACAGTTTTTTACACATAATCCACATGCCATTATACTGCAATCACTTTCCAAATGGAATAGGATTTACAAAAGTTGTGATTTTTCTGTGATAGCCCCTTATTTCCTTGAATCCTCTCTTGTTTCATCTTTTATGATGATACACTGCCCTTGCTGGCATTTTACGGTAATTTTATCCCAACAGAGAATCTGGGGCGGAGATTTTTTTAAGCCCCACGCCCATTATAAATGGTCAGTTTTCGGTCGTCCATTTGTTCTCCTTCCCCGCTGCCTGTTGGCATACGATTTCAAACACATTCCCATGCTCTGTCCTGACAGCAAACAGGTTGTTTCGCTCGTCTGCGTTCAGGTCGGCAATCTCAATCCCTTCGTTGTCGTTCAATAAATCAAAAAGTTTATTCCTAAAATAGTTCAGTTCCATTTTATTGTCCCCTTTTATCATTTATAGTCTAAGAGCTAATATTATATATCCTTTTATGTGTGATGCAGTCTAAAAGTGGACAAAACAAATGCTAATAGCTTATGAAATGGGTAGCATTATGGAAGGAATTTCCTCTGCCCAGTTACGGATATTGTTCATCCGCCCTACCCATTCTAACTGATTCGGAGCCTTCAATTCCTCGGTCACTTCTTTGACGGCTTTCATCTACTCTATGATTAAGTCAAGCCGTTCCTCCGCCTGCTCATTCAAGTCAACAAGGTATGTCCATAATTTGGCATATTAGGTGACTTTCCATAAATTTTCGGTCAAAAGGTCTGTGCGGATAAAGTGCGCAGGATAAATATTGACACACAAAAAAGTTAAAATTTGAGGTCAAATTTATCGCTTTGGGATTAAACCTCGAAGCCCAGAAAAATTAGTAAGACCAATTAAAGTTCTTTAATCGTGGGTGCCTTGAACAAGCAAATTAATAAAAAGTGGTAAAGTGGTGTATACCGATTAAACATTCAAATATGATGGGAATGTTGAACATAAGGTATCTTTGCAAATATCAGTGGGATATTACCTGTCAACCGGGACCACACTCTTTAAACAGCGTGAAATCAGTCATTGCCCCGCCGCTGTTATCCATCCATAAAGTAATATCCTCTGGATTATCCGCCGGATAGCTTGCTTTCATATCCGCAATGAAATGCTCCGGCTCATCGCTTTCCGGTTGCCCGGACACATATGTAATATCCAGTGTGAATATCTCGTCCACCGTTCCGTCATTTTCTGTACGTTCCACAAGAACTGCGGAGCAATTTTGATACTCATAAAACGAAGCGTACATTTCTTTCCATTCGCTTATAGCCTGCTCCATAACCTTTTCACTGGGTGCAGTATCTTCTGTCGGCTTTTCGGCTTCTGCATTATTTTCTTCCGGTACACTGTCTTTTTCTGCCACTGTACTTTCACTGCCGCTGCCCATAAGTGATTCTTCCTTTGGCACATTTTCTTTGCCGCACCCAGAAAGTAATATTGCGGATAAAATGCCAATTACCAAAATATTTTTCCATAGTTTTTGTTTTGTGTTTCCCATTTTTAACCTCCATGTAATTGTGATACTAAAACTTACTTTTCTGTTAAAGCTATATGGTTATGAACAAAAATACCTTACGTCCAGCATTCCCACCATGCCTGTTTCAAGATTCAAAACATTTTCAGTCCACAAGGATATTGTCAACCACAAACTTAATATCTTTTATTTCTCCCTCCATTCCCAGATATTCCGTTTCCTGTTCTGAATTTTCAGGATTCCACTGTACGTCACTTGGATAGCAGAGAATGTAAGTTTTATCACTGGTAGAAAACAGATAACGGTACTGGACAAAATCATATCCCTTTTCTATGAATTGTTCCGGTGTCATGGATTCCTCATAGCAGACAATATAAAACAGGACACCGCCGTCAAATGCGTCGATTCCCGCACTGACATCTTCTCTGACCTGTGTGTGAAAAACAATATAATTCTGACCATTTGTTTCTACAGAATATTTTCCTTTCCAATCATCGGGCAAGATCAGAGTAAGATTGATTTCTTCCAACTTTATCGTTTCCTGTTCTACGGGCACTTCAACCACTGTTTCACGGGCAAAGGCAAATGCGCCTACACTAAAGCTGCAAGCCATAAGCACAAAAGTTGCGGCGGCAGTAAGGAAGCGTCTTATTGTCTGACGGTGATGCAGTTGTCTGTAATTTGGGATATTCTCTGCCTGTTCAACAAGCCGGTCATCAATGTTCCCAATATGTTCAGAAAGCTGTTTTTTGTTCATACTTTGATACCTTCACTTTCTAAATATTTTTTTAACTTGCGGCGCATTTCGTACAGCATGGATTTTACCTTGCTCTGGCTGAAGCCTGTATATTTACAGATAGTTTCGATTGAATCAAAATACCAGTACCGCCGTATAAATACAGTCCGTTTTTCTTCCTCTAACCGCCAGAGGAACTTATCAATCGTACTTTCGATATGTTTTTTTTCGATTTCCGACTCTATGTTGTCTGTTCCAGATACACAGTCACCTAATTCCTCTAATGATGTAACAACAGCCGGATTTCTTTTTGCAGCAGAAATATATTCATATTTCTTCAAAGCCAGATTTCTGACAATCCTGCTCAAGAATACGGAAAATCTATTTGGGTGCTTATCCGGGATTGCATTCCAGACTGCAAGGTAAGTATC
This sequence comes from Lachnospiraceae bacterium UBA3401, assembly GCA_002358575.1. Taxonomy (GTDB): domain Bacteria; phylum Bacillota; class Clostridia; order Lachnospirales; family Lachnospiraceae; genus COE1. The sequence goes on from DEPD01000136.1 coordinate 97,835, forward strand.
GTTGATACATTCTTCCCTGTCTTGGTAGTTTGAGAGAATGTTGTTTGCGATATGATTACAAAGTCCGCCATATTTTGAAGATGTTTCTGCAATCGCACTTTCATCTCTTGCCCAGTAAAGACTTACAATCGTCTCGTCATCCATTGTATGTATTCACCTCCTCGTTATTTTGTAGATAAACAGCCTCCACTATACTAAGTACGGATTTTGTCATTTTGGTTGTAAAAAAATAAAATTTTTTGTTTTGCAGAAGAATTATAGCATACCTTTTTTATCGCAAATCAAATTTTAATATCTTCTAGGTAGAAATGAGGGGGGATTCCCATATGCACTAACTTTTGCATATTCATAA
>DEPD01000150.1:0-2040 GCA_002358575.1 Lachnospiraceae bacterium UBA3401
GTGCGGGTGTGAAAAGTAACAGCAACTATTCTAAAGCTTCATTATAGTACGCTCTGCCGCCACCCACATACTTTGCCCGTGTTCTTGCACATACAATATGCGCGGCGCCAATCATAGGGTGCTCAATTCTAACGGGTACTACAACAGACTTTAAATGCATACCAATCAACGTATCTCCTATATCTATGCCAGCATGAGCCTGTATCTGTTCCACGGCAACTGGATTCTTCATATGCTTCCATGCCGCAGTGGAAAAAGAACCTCCTGCCTTTGGCTGAGGTATCACATTCACAATCTCATATCTAAAACGTTCGGCATCTTCCTCAGTCATAATCAAAGCTCTATTCAGATGTTCGCAGCATTGTGTAGCAACTGCAAGCCCCGCTTTTGTCAATTCTTCATACATAGCCACAAAGACAGCTTCTCCAAGTTCCGCATTGGAATACGAGCCTATGCCATGCGCGGCAATCTCGCTAGTAGAACAACCTATCACAACCAGACTTCCACGTTTTAGTTGTACTTGGTCTAAAAATTCTGAGACCACTCTTTTTGCGTCATTTATTTCTTTATCATACATTATTTTACTCCTCTCAAAATTGTCTTCTATTCCTCTCGAATAAACTTAACATATTCAATGAATTTTTTCAATAAGTCATCTCATAATTGACAAATATATACAATACAGTTATAATTAAAATAGTGTTCCTATTAAGAACAACTATAAAGGAGGGATTTATTATGCCAAAATTCAACGAAAACTATTTTCATCTAAAAGAAAGTTATCTTTTCTCCGAAATATCACACCGCGTCAGTGCTTATACCGAAAAGAATCCCGACAAAAAAGTGATTCGTCTGGGAATTGGTGATGTGACACTTCCACTTGGTTCTGAAATTATTTCCCAGCTCCATGAAGGGGTTGATGCACTTGCAAGCACCGAAACCTTTAAAGGTTATGGCCCCGAACAAGGATATGAATTTCTGCGGACTGCAATTGTCAATTATTATCGCAAAAATAATGTTACGATTAATCCTAATGAAGTGTTTGTATCGGACGGTGCAAAAAGCGATACTGGAAATATTACGGACCTTTTTGACAAAGACAATATTGTTCTGATACCAGATCCGGTCTATCCAGTATACGTTGATACCAATATGATGAATGGCAGAACTATCATTTATATTGACGCTAATGAAGAAAATAATTTTCTTCCAATGCCCGACTTTAATATCCATGCTGATATTATATACATTTGTTCTCCAAACAATCCAACAGGTGCAGCATATAATAAAGAACAGTTAAAAATATGGATTGATTACGCTCTGGAAAACAATGCCATTATTTTGTATGATTCTGCCTATGAATGTTTTATCACAGATGAAACACTTCCAAGAAGCATCTATGCGGTGGAAGGTGCCAAGAAATGTGCAATTGAATTTTGCTCTCTTTCCAAAACAGCAGGCTTTACTGGTACGCGATGCGGATATACAATCGTTCCAGATGACTTAACATTTTTTTCCTCAACTGGCACCAAAATCTCTGTAAATGCAATGTGGAACCGTCGCCAAACCACCAAATTCAACGGCGTTTCCTATATTGTTCAGAAAGGTGCCGTAGCAGTATTTTCCCCCGAAGGAATAGCACAATGTAAGGCGAATATCAAATATTATCAAGAGAATGCCAAATTGATTATGAATGGTCTTACCAAAAAGAATATTTCTTGTTATGGCGGAGTCAACTCTCCTTATATTTGGTTTAAATGTCCGAATCATATGGATTCCTGGGACTTTTTTGATTACCTGCTAAACAATGCCCAAATAGTCGGAACTCCTGGTGCAGGTTTTGGAAAAAATGGCCAAAAATTTTTCCGTCTCACTTCATTTGGAACACATAACAACACCATTGAAGCGATGGAAAGAATTGACAAACTTTTTTAATTTTAATCGAGCAAAGAAGGTTACTTCCCTACTCCCACACCGGGCACTCGTCAGCTTTGCTGACATACTTCCTTTGGATGCCTGCGTGGAGAAAAACAAACCCCT
>DEPD01000150.1:2390-3005 GCA_002358575.1 Lachnospiraceae bacterium UBA3401
AGGGGTTTGTTTTTCTCCACGATATAACACCTGCACATTATGCAAGTACTACATTTGCAGCTCTAAGTTTAGAACTATTCTTTGGGTCCTGCTCGATATCAAAAGTAACCTTCTGCCCTTCCTCAAGAGTTTTGTATCCATCAGATACAATCGCTGAAAAGTGGACAAATACATCCTCTCCTGTACCTTCGTTTGTAATAAATCCATAACCTTTCTGAGCGTTAAACCACTTTACCGTACCATTGTTCATGTCTTAAACCTCCATTAAAATATTTATGTACTCTACATACGCCTAAAAAAACTGACTTGTCTGCATCAAATGGAATGATTTGCAGAACAAGTCAGCTCATAGTTCTAATTGAATACTATCAAATTTTATCACTTTTACAGTATAAAGTCAATATTTTTTAGAAATAAAAAAGAAGAGTCGCTACAGGAAGCCAAAGGCTAAGCTGTTACGAAAAGTCGTTACAATTCCGTATAAAGCAAAAAATAGCGAAGGGGGGATTTGAACCCTCGACACCGCGGGTATGAACCGCGTGCTCTAGCCAACTGAGCTACTTCGCCATCTTTCCTATTGAGGTCATAAATATTTATTCCCTCAAAACCGAACAC
>DEPD01000161.1:0-962 GCA_002358575.1 Lachnospiraceae bacterium UBA3401
AGAAAAATCATTCTGAAACGGTTAGAGAAAAAGGCGTAAAGTGCGACGCATGGGGGGAGCAGTAAAGCGGCGAAAAGCCGCTCCGTCCGTTAGGACGGAAAAGCCCCTGCAGGGCGCAAAGGCACTTTTGATAGAGCGTAGCCTGTCGAAAGTGCTTTTGCATTACTTTCGGGAAAGTAACAAAGCCGAAGCGAAGAAACTTCGCTTTGTGCCTTAGTCGGCGCAGTAAAGTTAGCAGCACAAATATATAGAATGTGAAGGATATGCCTATTGGAAAGAACGATTAGCGGCATGATGGGGAAAGGCTCGGTCAACCATAATACAAGAGCCTTTAGTGCAAAGAATGTAGATAAGGAACGTAGCTGGGATAACGTGGAATTTTGCCACTCGGATATAAAAGAGGTTTATCACAATCTTTTTGATGATGCACTGGAACGCTACAACGCATAACAGAAACGGAGTGACCGAAAGATTGACGATTACTATGAGAAGATACGCTGGGGAAAGCAGGAGAAATTATTTTATGAGGTAATCTTCCAAATCGGCAACAAGGACGATATGAACGTACAGAGCAATGAGGGGCAGTTGGCGAAAGATATTTTATGTGAGTTTATGGAGCAGTTTCAGAAAAGAAATCCGAACCTGTTTGTGTTTTCAAGCCACTTGCATATGGACGAGCAGACGCCGCACATTCACATTGATTTTGTTCCCTTTATTCGTAACAGTAAGCGTGGACTTGATACGAGAGTTTCCCTCAAAGGCGCATTGTCGGAACAGGGCTTTAAAGGCGGCACAAGGGGAATGACGGAATGGAATGAATGGATTGAAGCGGAGAAGCAGGAACTTTCAAAAGTCATGGGGCGGCATGGCGTACAGTGGAAACAGTTAGGCACACATCACAAGCATTTGTCTGTACTCGATTTTGAGAAGCAGGAACGGCAGAAAGAGGTTGCGGAACTGGA
>DEPD01000161.1:1306-3080 GCA_002358575.1 Lachnospiraceae bacterium UBA3401
GACAATCTCCGGCAGTAAAGAAGAATTGTCTGATATTCTTCATCAGCAGATAGCGGCAGGACAGAAAACGGAACAGATACGGAAAAAGGGCGAAACGATCCGGCAGGAAGTGTCGGAACTTTCCGCTACAATTTGTATATAGGGGATATTTGAAATGGGCAGTCCAATACAATATATTCCTTAATATTGAATACAGCATTTTTAGAGTACCCAAATCGACATGGCAGGTCGGTGCGGTGTACTCTTTTTTTGTTTCTGTCGAAAATTGCTGATTTATCAGGACGTATACATACGAAGGTCGAAAAGAGGACCTCCTGCAGATTCTTCATTTCACAAATAAATATAAAGAATGGAGAATCAGAAAATGAAGGATATAAAATATATTATTGCCGATAACGTGAAATTATACCAGAAAAAGCAAAATTTAACCCAATTTGAACTGGCAGAGAAAGCGGAGCTTTCAGTTGATTCTATAAAACGGATAGAACATGGGAGCAGAACAATGTTGCTGGAAAACTTTATGAGAATAGCAGATGCATTGGATGTCCCTTTTTCATATCTCATGTATGAAGATCTCAATCAAATCCCCATAACAGAACGTATTCTGAATATCTTAAACAATAAAGGCGGAAAAGCAGCAGGAGTATTTATTACATATGCTGGAAGAACTGTCATTTGGTTTGGACAAGCTCTTATAGCAAGTGCAAAAAGGACGAAAAGGTGTATAGGGATTTTATGCGCCTTTTTGTTTTTTTTGCTTAAACAGTGAAACCAAATTCTTACAAGCACCGTATTGATAAAAAATTTGAGCAGATAGGATTTGGAGGAATGGACGAAAAGAGCATACTAAAGAGGTTACGGAACAGGGATGAAAAAGCATTTGAAGAAATAATTGATTTGTATAGCGCTTATGTCACTGCCATTGTCAGAAACCTATTAAGCTCAAAGGGAACAAAGGAAGATGTGGAGGAGGTGGTTGCAGACACATTTATATCACTGTGGAATACGGTTGAAAGGATCAATTATGAAGAATACAGCAGCATCAAGGCATACATAGCAGTTATCGCAAGGAACAAGGCGAAGGACTGGCTGAGAAATGCCAAAATGCAGAACCTGCAGTTAATGGATGATATTCTGATAATTGATAACAGCGTGGAACAGCTAGTAGTCCAAAGGGAACAGCAGAGGATTATAGCAAGGATTTTAGAACAGTTGAAGCCGCTGGACTGGAAGATTTTTGTAGCGTACTACTATCAGTACAAAAAAGTGAATGAGATTGCCCAGGAGTTTCAGATGAATCCCCAAACGGTAAAAACCAGACTGCGGCGTGGAAGAGAGGTGCTAAAAAAATTTCTGATTAAAGAGGGATATGAAAGCAATGCTGATTAGGATAAGCGATATGCTTGATAATGCTTCGGAGTTGATTGAAGAAAACAGGGAAGTCAGAAACACAACCAACAATGACAGGATTAAGAAAATGGTATTTTCAGAGATTGACTGTACACCAGAAAATATTGTGAAAAAGAAGGGGGAAGAAACATGAGAAAAAAGATATTGAAGATTATGAAATGGGCAGGCTTGATTTTGTTGGGAGCTGCTGCAGCACTGATGGTTTGGAATTTTATCTGCAAGCAGGTAGAACGGTCTAAAATACAAGCTGCATACGGAACGGTTATCGAAGTGCAGGGGCATAATATGGTGGTGGATATAAAGGGAGAGGACAACGAAACAACAATCATATTGCTGCCCGGCTGGGGATCGCCCTCGCCTGTTC
>DEPD01000194.1:0-159 GCA_002358575.1 Lachnospiraceae bacterium UBA3401
ATTTTCCTACAATTCCTAAATACATCACTACACCACACTGATCAAAACGATAATTTTTGCCTGCAAAGCACAATTCCAATCAACAGCAGCACCAAAAAAATAATCCCCGCCAAAACCCCCATTTTTAAATTATCCCCCATATATCCCACAAAGCAGGCT
>DEPD01000194.1:474-11532 GCA_002358575.1 Lachnospiraceae bacterium UBA3401
ATATATCCCACAAAGCAGGCTGTAATCATTTTATTATATTGATTGTTCATTTTATAATCGTACTCCTTGTGTACTCAACTCTTTGCCTTCCAGTCCTTAATTTGTTCCAAGCGCTCTTTAAAAACGGCTTCTTGTCCCTGTGTGGTTGGCTGATAGTATTCCCTTCCCAGCAGGGAATCTGGAAGGCATTGCATACGAGCAATTTTTTCTTCTGTATCATGCGCATATTGATAACCCTTTCCATAGTCCAGCGCTCCCATCAAGTCTGTAACTGCATTGCGTATCACAAGTGGCACTGGCTCAGCAAGCTGCTCTATGGCATCTTGCTTTGCATGTTCATATGCCATATAAAGTGCATTGGATTTAGGCGCAAGTGACAGATATACCACCGCCTGCGTCAGATGCACGCTACACTCCGGCATACCGATAAAGTGACATGCTTGATATGCTGCCACCGCGATAGGAAGCGCCTGCGGATCGGCAAGACCAACATCTTCACTTGCAAAACGTGTCACACGCCTTGCAACATAGAGCGGATCTTCGCCTGCTTCAAGCATTCTTGCAAGCCAGTACACCGCAGCGTCTGGGTCAGAATTGCGCATGGACTTATGCAGAGCAGAGATTAAATTATAGTGCTCTTCGCCCTTTTTGTCATATAATAAAGACTTTTTTGAGGTGCACTGTTCCAAAGTTTCTCTTGTGACTGTAACCGCTCCACTTTCATCAATCTCGCCATTTAAAACTACCATTTCCAGCGTAGATAATGCATTTCTTGCATCTCCATTAGCAAAATTGGCAATCGCTTCAAGCAAGTCTTCTGAAATATGCACCTGCTGCATTCCAAATCCTCTGCTGTCTTTTAATGCACGCGACAAAAGCGCTGTCAACTCTTCCCTAGTCAGTGCATGTAATACAAACACTTTACACCGTGACAGAAGCGCACTGTTAATCTCAAACGACGGATTCTCTGTTGTTGCTCCAATTAAAATAATGCTGCCTTTCTCCACAAATGGCAAAAACGCATCCTGTTGTGCCTTGTTAAAGCGGTGAATCTCATCCACAAACACAATTGTCCGCTCTCCAAATCGGCGATTCTGTTCCGCCTGCTCCATCACAGTGCGAATTTCCTTAATACCGCTTGTCACCGCTGAGAAATCAATAAAAGAAGATTTTGTTCTACCTGCAATAATCCGTGCAAGTGTTGTTTTTCCGACACCTGGAGGTCCCCAGAAAATCATGGAGGACACTTGGTCATTCTCAATTAAACGGCGCAACACCTTCCCCTTTCCGAGCAAATGTGTCTGCCCTGCATATTCTTCCAAAGATCGCGGACGCAGTCGTGCTGCAAGTGGTTGTGGCAATTCCCTGTCAAAGAGTGTCATCTGTTCCATGCTCTTTCTTCCCTTCCAATAACTCAAGATAATTTCCTTTATCAATATGCATCATCGAAATCCGATTTTGAAATCGACGAAAACCATACACACAATCCACATTCCGAATGAGCGACTGCAAGCGCTCGTCAGGAACGCAGACAATGAGCTGTAAATCCATTTTGCGCGCATATTTTAAGCAGACTGCGCTGCGCTCCTGATCCATCTTTGAAAATGCTTCGTCGAGTAGCACTAACTTAATTTTGGAATCCCTGCTGCTCTGTGTGCTATAAAGCATTGCAAAGCCTGCAAGCAGTGCTACATACTTTGGATTTTGTCCCTCGCCGCCAGAGTCGCGCCCAGCCATCTCATCTACATAGTTTTCTCGAACAACAGTTCCGTTCTCATCTGTCACCTGCTCATACATACTAAAAGAAAGATAATTTCTGTAATCCGCATATGCCTCCATATCCCGAATACGCTGTTCTCGGATTCTTCCATCTTCCTCTCGCAACGGCATAAACTTATCCGTCAACAGTTTTATTTTCTGCTCATATTTTTGATAAAAAGTATCCTCTCCAAGACTCATCTGTCCTTCTGTCAGTTCGGTGTCAATATTTTTGCTGTCAAGTTCTGGAGCTGTCAGCATCTCATAAAATTGTCCTTTCTCATCTCTGGCCGGCTCAATCTTTATTTGATATGTACTGTCCGCAAAGTTTGTTTCGCGCAACAACCTGTTAATTTCATGGGTATGCCGCTTCGCTGCATTGATATCGCCATGAATGGTTGCAATGACATTTTCCCGCAGACTTTTGTATATCAAACTGCATTGTTTTTCAAATTCACTCTCATATTTCGGCTCATAATCCTTTTGATAATCTTGCAGCAATCGGTCATACACTGTATTTTCCTTCTCTGCACCGTTAAAACCAACCGATGGATATTCCCTGTTAAAGCGATTTCTAGTATTTTGAAGCGTCTCTATCTCCGCTTGTTCCTGTTCCTCCAAACTGTTTATCTGTGTCAATAGTCTGCTGCGTACCGTCTGACTAGAACGTGCTTGTAACTGCTGCCGCACTTCCTCCTCAATCTGCACATCTGTTTTGTATACAGCACGCTTTTCTTCCAAATCTAGTTCCAGCGTCTTTAACTCGCCTTCTCTATGGCTCTTTCTTCTGGTATACTCATTGATTAGATTCTGGTTTTGACTTTGCTCCACTCGCTTATTTTCTTTCTTTTCGGTTAATCGGTCCTTACGCTCTTGAAGCTCCTTAAACTCACCCTCTATTATCCGCGCAATCTCCTGCTGTAAGCCCGTGATTTGCCCTGTCACTTTATCCAGTTCTTTTCCCGCTTTTGACAGGCGAACAAAGTATGCTGTGTCATTGTTTAAATCCTCAAATCCAGCCGCTGTCTTCAACCGGTCTGCCACACGCCGAACTTCTGCATATTCTTCTTCCCGTCTCTGCAAGTTTTCACAATATCCTTCCAATTTTGCTTTCGATACCTTTGTGCCAATACATGCATACCGCTCATAATCTGACTTGCGTAGATGCCGAAAAATAAAATTGCTGTACGAATAACAATCTGGAGTCACGCCGTCGCGAACCTTTTCCAATTCTTCAATTGTATGACATTTCTGTATTCTTCCCAGATATCTTTTTAGACAGGCATCCATATAGGGAATTTCTGTTCTCACGGCCTCATACAAAGAATTATCCTCGACAGTTATCTTCTGTTTTAGAACTGCATCCGTATCAATCAACTCAACTTCCTCATATTTTTTCATGTCGCGAAAAATTCTAGCAGCATCATGTGCGTATTTTGGTTCTGTCACAAGCGAATGTTTCAGTCGTCCTAGCCTGCCCTCAATCGCATTTTTCCATGTTGCATCATCCACATTAAACAGATCGGCAAAGATATTGACTTTAATCACACGTCCATAAGTGTCCGTCAGCCTGCGCTCCAATGCTGCTCTCGCTTCCTTTAACACTGGCGGATAAGGTTTTCTGTCATTCTGCATATCATCAACCAAACGAGTCAACTCTCGAATTTCTCTTTCCAAATCCCGCCGCTGTTCATTGTACTCCTCAAAAATCTCGTCAATCCCCTTCTTTGCATCCAGAATATTTTTTCTAAGATTCTGACATAATTCCTCGTCCACTTTTCCTTTACAGAACAAAGCAATTCTATTGAGCATTGGATTGCTCACATAATCTGTGACAATCTCATCTTCCTCCCATTTGCGCAATTCGTTTGTAATCTTGCGCCACTGCTCACTGTCCGCTGCATACATCTGCTGCAATTTGACAAGCTCCTTAAGCTGGTCCTGCTTTATTCCCACATCGCTTGCTTTGAGTTCCGCCGATACCTGAATCAATTCCCCGTCAATATCATTCATATCGACTTCTATTTTTTTTGCAGTTTCTGCAAGGCGTTCCAACTCCTGTGCCGCATTTTGAATCTCCTCCGCATCCGCCGCAATCTTATTTTCAAGCTCCAATACTTCCACGCACTGTATCATTGCCTTAGACCGCAAAATATCTGTGCTGACTGCTGCCTTGCGTTTTCCCGCTTCCTGCACTTCGCTCAATAGCACAATCCGCCGGCGCATATCTTTAATTTTTTCCTGAATATCGCGGTAAGCTCCAAGCTGTTCACTAATCTTTCCAATAATGTCCCCGTCATTTTTCGGAAACATATAATCCTTGATAAACTGTCCTGTTCCGTCCGTCATTTTGAGTGCAATCGCACTCTTTTCCATCACATGAAAACGCTTTCCATCAATGTAGCCAAGCAAGCTGTCATAAAGCGCATTTGTGTACGCCTCCTTAGACGGATAGATGCGGTTCACATCATTGCGTCCTCGATTTTCACTGCCTGCGGCACGCTCCTCCACCAGCTTTCTAATCTCCTGATTGGTATATGGAAATCCTGCCTCCGTCAAATACCCCTGTTCAGGCATTCTGCCAGAATGACTAAAATACAGCATTTTCCGAATCTCTGTATCGTTTTTTCTCACTTCAAAGGCCAGTCCCACACAGCTTGCTGTATGACTTCCTGTATCCTCAATCTCAAGCGCAATAATCGAACAGAAATCCTTTCCTGCACGGTTTGCTGTCCCGTCCTTTTGCTCTCCTCTTAAATAACTCAAAACACTTCGTTTGTTTCTGGCATCATCTGCTGCCTTATTTAGAAAACTTGACGAGATGCTGCCATACAAAATAACCTGTATCGCATCCATCACCGTTGACTTTCCAGAACCACTCATTCCACTAAACAGATTGACATACTCATGAAACTCCAATATCTGGTGCGTAATTCCTCCCCAGTTGTTGAGGCACATTTTCTTAAATATCTTCTTCGCTTTCTTCACCTGTAGACTCCTCATACTTTTTAATTAGCTCATTGATTTCCACCGACGAACAAAAAATATTAATCGTGCTGTAAATATAAATTGGTGTGTCATCTTCAAGATTTCCAATTGCGCCTGGCAGCTCTATTATCTGATGCATTTTGAGCGTGGACAGTGCCTCCTGCCACTCCTGTGCAGTCAGCTTTCGCGTCAGCAGATTGGTATTGCTCCCAATTTCTCGAATTTCGCGCAGACACGTCACCGTCGCATTCAGCCCTTCTCCCATAATTCTATCCCGATAAATCATCTTGAGCAGCAGTAAAATCCGCGTTCCAGTCAGCGTAAGTTTGTCGATTGGCATACTTTCTCCCTTGATGCGAAATATATGCTCCTGCGGGTCATGCACAAGCTCACAGTCAAGCACTGACAGATAATCCGCAATAAATTCTCTGTGGTTTGCGCAGATGCGATAGCGAGGATTATCCCGCTGTACCAGTGTCACTGGATCACATTTTACCTGTAAAATACAGGTCTGCCGAAACAAATCCTGTATTGTCTTCTTAATTCCTGCCGCCTCACTTTGCGACAGCTCATCCATGTATTTCATCGTCGGCTCCTTCCTCTATCGTAATGCGAAGCTCTGAAAAGGTAAATCCATCCTTGCTCTCAAGCTCTCCTCCAAGCAGCACTGGATCTTGCTTTGGCTGCTTTCCAGTAACTTCCTGCCACAAAAACAACAATTTTTCCAAATCCTCCACTGATTGAACCGTCTCTGCGGTTGCCTGAAATGCACCGCCTTTTATATTGCGTGCACAAAAAGCCTGCAATTCTTTTTTGGTGTAGCGCGGTTTGGGCACAAAATCAGTGATATTTGTGTTCTCTTCCTCCTTTGACTGCTCCACTGCCAGCGGCTGAAAAAGTCTTTCATTGATATTATGCCGCTTATAAATACTGTTATCATCAAACATCTTAAACGGCGCTGTCAACTGAATTTTTTCGCGCAAGTCACTCAATAATTTCTCGGAATTTCCACTCTTTTCAACCAGCCGAACCAGCCGGATTACACTGTCCTCCTCCACGGCACCCTCCTGAAAAATATAGTGGATTCTAGCGAGGGCACGCTTGGCAAAAACCGCTTTTTGTTCCACAAGTTTGTTATATTTTCTTTCTATCAAATCAAACTGGCGTTCTATTTTATAGACAAGCGCAACCGCCTCGTCACTGTACTGTAACGCTTTCTCAATGCGAGTATACTCTGGTGTTTCCTTCTTACAAAGATATAATTTTTTTACAAGCGCCGACTTTTTCTGGTCATGCTGATGCAAAATTTGACTGATCAACTCCTTCACAGATTCCTTGTAGCGATAAAAGCTGTCTGAAGTTGTAAGAATCGCATACTTTTCACTGTCACTGTTATTAATCTCATCCACAAGTACACGCTGAATCTCTATAAAATTTTTACTTCTCGAAAGCACATCAAAATACGTTCGCATCCCATTTTGCATATTGGAAAGCAGCGTCTCGAGATTTCTGGAAGTTATCAGTGCACTTTTTAGAATATCATTATTTTTTTCCTGGTCTGCCTGATAGGTAAAAAGCGCACTGTAGATAGAAAGAATGCTCTCCCGCTCCCTGCTGTCATCCTCACTGATCAACTTTTTAAACAACTCCACATAGAGTTGACTGTACTCTGGAAAGGACAAAATATAAGTGTTTAACTGCTCATCATAATCCCGTTTTATCCATCCCCAACGAATCAATGTGTTTAAGATTCCAGAGGGTGTACCAGAACCTCCAAAAACCATATTTTCTCCCAATTCGGTTATCTCTTCGCCATCCTCCATCCACTCGATCTGCATCTTGCTAATTGTTTCACCAATAATTGCTTGTCCGTCTTCTATAGTGAGTCCAAGCGCTGTATATACCTCATTGTTTTCATCATAGATTGCGACCAGAACTGTCATGTATGCTTCCATATTTTTTGTTCGGAACAATTTGTAAAAATCTTTTGGTATTCTCTTTTTTAATATCATTTGTCATTCCCTTTTTCCATCAAACATTCCACTGTGTATTTTCCACCCTCATGCCAAGTAATCGCAAGCGGCTGCAGCGCATACTCTGTAAGCTGATAGCCTTTTTCTGTAAGTCCTATTGTAAATTTTGCCATGCCGCCCTTGACACAATGCTTTTCAGGCTGGGCACTTATATAGTTTCCAATGGAATAATAGACCAGCATTTGATGTCCATTATCGTCCATGAGCAACTCATATGGCTGTAAACAGTGCGGGTGTGTGCCCACCACCACATCCACTGCACACTCCAGAAATATCTGTGTCCATCGTTTTTGAAAGGCGTCCGGATCCTGTGCATACTCCGTTCCCCAGTGTGCAAAGACTATCACAAAATCCGCCGCAGACCTTGCCTGCGCCAATGCGCTGCGAACCTCTTCCTCCGAAAAAAGATGTACCATATTGGGAAAATTCTTCGGAATAGGAATTCCATTCGTGCCATATGTAAAATTTAACAGTGCAAAGCGGACGCCATTTCTTGTGATAATGGTATATGGATTTCTTTTTCCTTCCTCAGAAGCCTGTATGCCAAGACACTTTATGCCATTACTTTCAAAAAATTTTTTGGTATAATCCACACCTTCCACTCCCCGGTCAAGCGCGTGATTCGTCGCGCAGGTCACTACATCAAAACCCGCATTCACAATCGCCTGCCCCACCTGCACAGGCGTTCCAAACCGCGGAAAATCACCATACATTGCTGGATTATCTGTCAATGGCGTCTCCTGATTGATTACGGCGACGGAGCTATCATCAAGAATCCGCTGCACATTCTCGAATAAAAATCCAAATGATGATTCTTTTTGCAAACCGTAATTGTATATCGGTTTATGTGCAAGCACATCACCAAATACACAAAAAGAAATCGTTTCTTTTTCCCGCTGAAAACCCCAGGAATCCCAAAACCAACTGCTCATTGCTCCATCTGGTTCCTGAACCCACAAACGTATATACGGCGCTTCCTTACCGTTTGATTTCATATCTGCAACATCCTGTCCTAAGTAGGATGACATCCATTTCGGGCGAACCTGCCCTGCCACATACTCATACACAAAAAGATGCTGTGACCAAGTATCTTCATCCTCCGTAACCCAAAACGGCTTATGATTTCCAAACCGCCCAATTTTCCAACACAAAAGGATTAGTTCTTCTGTCCCATCATTATCAATATCGCAGGAGAGTGCTTTTTGCACTTTGATTTTCTTCGGTGAACTCCAAATAACATTTGTGTCATATTTGACATAGACGTTTTTATTGCATAACACAATCTCATAATTGCCTGTATCATCCGTAAAAACATTTTTTTCCCACTGAACCCACAAAGGAATCTTGGCAAAAAACAGTCTTGTCACCCACAGAATAAAAATGACAGCGCTGACAACCGCCAGCGCCATAAAAGTCCTCTTACTCCCACGCATCATGATAGCGATAACTTTCTGTCCAATCAGGCTTCGCAACTGGTCTATCCTGGCTGTAATTGCCATCTTCATCCAACTCAATTCCCATCATCTGACGCCATTTGGTATCTGTCAATCTATCATTAGAAGGCCACGGAAACTGATAGAACGAAAAGACACTTCCTCTTGCAATTTTAGTAATGCCATCCACTTTGACTGCGATATAAATTGTCGATGGACTGACCGTCGCAATCTCAAGCGCCAATCCACTGTCTGGATCTGTCGCAATATCCGTCACAACCGCCGCCGGATATTGCAATGCATTGACTGTCTCCCCATCACTTTCATGTCTCGCCGCTTCGTACCAAAAATGTTCAATATAACCACCATATGCGCGAATAAATTCAAATTCTTCGTCTGTCAAAAGTTCTTCCTGAAGCTCTTTATTAGAGATTATAAACAATTGTTTAGCAATTTCATGCAGCCGCGATAAACTCTCCTCGTCTGCCGTGTCAAGCATCCCATACTTTTTCAGGCCCTCCGCGGTCTGGCTGGCAAGCGCTGCAAAACGTTCATACACAAGCGGTTCTGGCTCCACATAGCCTCTGTCATCCGGCTCTTCTTCCATGCCACCGCCCATCTCTGCGTAGACCTGCTTTGCATAGAGGACTGTATCATGTTTTAATTCTGCATAGCTTCCTGCAAAACACTCCAAATCTTTTTTGAGCCACTCCTCATTCTGCATAAACATAGGATACCCCTCGCCTTTGACATCAAGAAGCGGCCGAAGCGTGTGAAGCCATCCTGCATAGAGACTTGCGGACCACAATGCTGCATTCTCCTGTGCCAATCCCGTGCGAAGCTTCTCCATTGCTTCTGGATATCCTGCGTAAGATGTAGCGCCTTGTTCCTCCAAAAGCATCAATGCCATATCGCTTCCAAGCGCTGCTGGAACATCCAAAACATCTGGAAGCATCCGCTTCTCGCCTGCATTGTTATTCTCTACATTCTTGTATACTAGCCGTTGCATCACTGCAGCATCAATGGTAAACCGTTGCCCCATAAACCGAAATCCCGGAATCACATTTTCTTCCTCTTCCCAGATTGGAATTGAATTAATCTGCGGTGCACGCAGCGCTGCTGTCCCATTATGAAACTTTAGAAAAGCATCTACATTTCCCGCCAGACTGTCAATAGAACGATTTGCACCATATGCTTCCTGCAAAACTGGCGCGTACTCGCACACACCAAGGTCATCACTCGCCCCTGCAAAAAAGGAAGTCACTGCATAGATAGATTCCCACAGTTGAAACGCCTGCGCATCGTCTGAAAGAGCCAAGGTCATTAGCAATGCACTTCTGTCCATGTCTTCCTCCTTCTGTGTAAAGTGCATTCTGCCATACCACATCATCGCCTTAAAATATCGCTCAAGTTGTTCGTTCCCCTCATAATATCCGCGCGGAATATACTGCGAGTAATCCTCCATCTCCGATGAAATCTGTGAAATGCCAATCCCCTGCGCCTGATGAATATTGTTTAATTCATAAGACACCATCTCCTCCACGTCACTGCCAATCACTGTGTTACTGTCAAGCAACACACTGCCAACTGTAAAGAACGCGACATTGCGCTTTGCTGCGCTCTCCCACTCGCTGCCTTTAAGCGCCTTATATTGTGTTTGACTATTTTCAAGCATTCTTTTAGAAAGTGCAACAAGCGCATCGGATAAGTATTCTTTCTCAATATGCTTTAACAAATAGGCAAAATACAAGTGATATGTATGCATGAGCGAATCCACTGTCACAAAATTAGGGATCATCTCATAACGATTCGCCTCATAGATTTCAAAGAACTCAGCACCTGCACTTCCAGACACAACAAAACCATTTTTCGCCAGTTTATCTGCCATTTCACCGCCCTGCTGCAAACTGTAAAACTGCCATAAATTCTCCAGATTGCTCAAATCCGGTGATATTGTATATGGTGCCACCTTTGGTATTACATTATTATCTTCTGTTTTTGTTGCAGTCTGTATCAACATCGGTCGTGCACCGACTGCTGCCTTCTCCGCAATGTTCAATGATTCCGTCTGTTCCACCGCCGGCACTTCCACAGTTTCTTGCGCCTCTCTTGAAAATGGAATTTCCTCGGACTGCTTTGGTGCAGCACAGCCGCCCAGTATACTTATCATTAATACCGCCGCTGACAACTGTTTTATTTTTCGCTTCATAATAAAATTCCCCTCTATAAACAATAGTCTATT
This sequence comes from Lachnospiraceae bacterium UBA3401, assembly GCA_002358575.1. GTDB lineage: Bacteria > Bacillota > Clostridia > Lachnospirales > Lachnospiraceae > COE1. The sequence continues at coordinate 10,929 of DEPD01000194.1, forward strand.
TAATTATTCTTCTGTCATTTTACCACAAATATTTATGCTTTACTAGACAGAACTTAAACCTGATGCTTTTGTTTTATTAGACTCCCCAAAATTAAATCCTGTCGCCACGTCTTTTCCTAAACACCATGCAAATCAGCATGGTAGCGCCCCCTAAAACCACATAAATCACCATATATAAAACAACTACTGTCTCTCCCATATCAAAGAAAATCCATGTGCTTGCCAAAAATGGCAGCGCGAATATCATTGGTAAACTTCCAAAATATCTGATATCTCTTTTAAGTATCGCAGAATAAATCAGATTCATCACATAAAACAAAAGAAAGCATACCTAATTTATCTATTTCTACGATTGCGCATGCCAAAAAGCCTTATCATAGTCTTGTAACGACATTTAAGATGCTGACATTCTCGGCACGTCGTTTGTATGTCCCAAATCGAGTAGGGAAGATTTTCTTCCCCTACTCGCGCCGCCGATGCGCCATGCAATGACATATTTCTTCTACATGGGCGTGCGTAAAAAATAGGGACACTCTCATTTAAGCCTCCCTATAATTTATCACTATATCTGATAGCTCTATTCACTTGTGAACTACCCATTGTC
>DEPD01000192.1 GCA_002358575.1 Lachnospiraceae bacterium UBA3401
TTTTCCTACAATTCCTAACAGCTCAGCCATGCGAAATTGAATCGATAAAATACTATAAAGAGCTTTTATATAAAACACTTTGTAGATTCTAAATGCCCAATATGAAATAAGCTGTAGAAATATTTGGAACTGTCAGAATATATAAACTGGCAATTTATGAATGGGCATGGTTGAACTACTACAATAAATATGAGCAAAACGCCCTTAAACATTGTCATACAAATCATATTATTTTAATATATTTTATAAAAAATAATGAGGGCAGTTTATGCTTGGCAGAAGTAATGATGCTCATGATTCACAGACAAGTGGTGTATTGATTCAATACTTGCGGGAAATCAATGCATATTTACAGGAAATTCATATTTCAAGAAAAACTATGACTTTGGCAGTGGCAATGTTTGTGCTGGCAGGGCTTTTGGGAGTGCGATACAGGGAAGAAGGCACGATTCTGCCCACCAGCTCCTCTGCAGGGGGCAGAGAGTTGCCAATTTATTGCGTGCAAACAGAAGAACCAAAGATTGCATTGACATTCGATGCGGCGTGGGGAAATGAAGATACAGAAAAAATAATGGAGATATTAAAAAAGCATGATGTGAAAGTGACGTTTTTTATGACAGGGGGGTGGGTGGACTCCTACCCTGATGATGTCAAGATGATTTTTGCTGAGGGGCACGATCTAGGAAACCACAGCCAAAATCACAAAAATATGAGTCAGATATCCGATTCTGAAAAGGAGAAGGAACTTATGTCTGTGCATAATAAAGTCAAAGAACTCACAGGATATGATATGTTCTTGTTCCGACCGCCATATGGCGATTATGACTCCAAATTAATTAAAGTTGCCAGAAAATGTAATTATTATCCAATTCAATGGGATGTGGACAGTCTTGATTGGAAAGATTATGGGGTAGAATCTATTATAAAAGAAGTTACACAAAATAAGCATCTTGGGAATGGATCAATTATTCTTTGTCATAATGGTGCCAAATATACTGCTGAAGCTTTAGACACTCTTATCATAACTTTAAAAGATGCAGGCTATCAGTTTGTACCAGTTTCTGAACTGATTTATAGAGAACAGTATTATATGGATCATGAAGGAAGACAGATTTCCAATAACAAAAACAATTAAAATATAGGTTTGATAATCGAAGAAAAGAGAGACTGTGAAAAAAGATCTGTGAATACAAATCTTCTATGATAATAAAAGGCGAAAAGCTTGAAAATTAACTTTTCGCCTTTTATTATCAATTTTAAGTAAGGCTTAAATTGCTGCCATGAACCTGCAAAAGCTGATAGTATAAAAATAGAAAAACTCCCATTTTAAGCATATTAATAATAAAACTCCCATTTTACAGCTTTTTAAAATTTACCCAATTTGCTGTTTAAAATGTAATAAATATGAACTTTATCGTCTGCAAAATACAGGAAAATTGAATATTTATTCAATGCGAAACCATAAAAATATAATTTTTACGAAAACTTGTAAACTGCTGTAATAAAAATATTTTTATACAGAAAAAGAACCTCCATTTTGCTGTGGCCTAATGGAGATTCTTTGCTGGGCTGATAGGGAAAATAACTTTCCCCTACTCAATTGTGAAAGTACATAAGAAACTAAATGTTGTTATAGTATGCACTCTCGCTGTAAGTAGGATGTTTATTAGTTTGCAGCTTCAGCTGTAGTGTCTGTGGATGCTTCTTCAGTAGTAGAAACTTCTGTATTAGGTTCTTCTGTAGTCGCATCAGTAGCAGCTTCCTCTGTTGTAGTTGTGTCAGTAGAAGTCTCGTCGGCTGTAGCTTCCTCCGTTGTAGAAACCTCAGTACCAGCTCCATCTGTAGTTGTTTCAGTATCGTTTGCTTCTGTTGTAGTAGCCTCAGGAGCAGGTGTTGTAGATTCCTCAACAGGAGCAGTTGTTGTATCAACTACACCTGTCTCAACAGGAGCAGTTACATCATCTGCTGATGAACCACATGCTGTAAGCATTGCTGCGCCTAATGTAAGTGTCATAATTGTAGCTAAAATTCTTTTTTTCATAATAATTTTCCTCCATGTCGCGCAATTGCGCGTGCACTATGTAGTGCTAAAATAAATTTCAGGAATAAGGTTTTTGTTTTTTATTCCTGTTGTGCCTTACAAGTGATTATTATACATAAATTTTTGCAAAGGTCAATAGAAAAATAGAAAATTTATTCATTTTATATTTACTTTATATTTACGATACGTTCACAATTCATTCACAAACAACGTAAAAAGTTACAATAAATTTTGTCAAAATATAGCAAAAATACTGTAAAATTGGGCACTTGTATCAAAGAGAAGATGAGTGTTATAATAATAGAAAATTATTTTTTCTATTTGAGCTACTAGAGACAGCATGGGGAGATTTTATGAGTAAAAAAAGATACATTGTAAGTGTGATCTTCATTATAATAGTATTTTTGCCAGCTTGCACTGAGAAAAAAGAAACACAGACGATTATCTGGGAGCAGACTAAGAACAATAATGACTTGACAGACAACATTTATGAAGGAATGCTGTCGGAACCTGTAATTTGTGGACAGAAAAATACATATGACACATTAAATGTAGCGACATATATCACAAAAGTTGATGATACCTATTTTATCGCAGACTGTTATCACAACCAGATAATCTATAATGAAAATCTCACAGATCCATTAAATCAGTGGAACGTATTAACAGATGAAGTTCATTATGCACACACAATTGCTTCAGACGGTGTGATGCTTCTTGTTGATGACACAGAAAATAATCGCTTGTTGGTATTTCAGAAAATACAAAATGATTATGTGCATACGCAAACGCTTGAAAATATTGGAATGCGTCCGCATTTTGTACAATATGATGTGAAAAGTCAAATATTTTTAGCGTGGAGTTCTATCACAGGAGAAATGTATTTCATAAAAAAATCAGATGTGCCTGACCCAAAAGGATATTATTCGCTTTATATAGAAAAAATTTTAAAAATAGATGCACTTTTTGGTGTTTATGTGCGTTCATTTACAATGATAGAGGACGAATTTTATTTTGTGTCAGGGCATAATAATCAAAAGATTCTCAAGGCGACAATCAATAACAGCGGTGATGGATTTGAAATAACTGCGGAATATCCAGTGGCAGACCAGATTGCTGGAATGGTGCAGTTGATAAAGATTGGAAAATTTTATTATATTACAGTGTCAACGGACAATCAGGAAAATCAGGATTTTGCGACCATTCTTAGAACGGACAATCTTGAGAACCTTGCAAGTGGGACTTATGAGGAGATTTATGATCAATTTGGTGTGTCGCGCGGAACGCCATATTACATTACAGAAATTGATGGAATGTATTATATGGCACATCATAGAACAAATGAAAATATTATTGCTTTTGATATTTATGAGGACCAGATTGAACATGTTGCAGTGCTCTATTAATATTCTGCATTTTTCCAAGCCTTATACAGTGAATTGTTATGTACTTTCCTTTGTTTTTAGAAAGAAATAATAAAGTTATTGTTTACAGTTTCTAAGGTGCATAATCAATGGGGAGAGGAATACGGACTTGTTATCTGCAAAGTTAATTGTTAAAATTTCTAAGGAGGGAATTAATTTGCAAAAATATCAATGGAAGGCAACTGTTTTTATGCTTACAATACTAATGACTGCTTGTGGAAAAAATGAAACAGCAGAAGATCTGTCTACACCTGCATCAGTAATAGAACAACAAACAGCTTTCGAACAGTATAGTACGGAAGTCGAGATGGAAATAGAAACAGAATCTGACATACATGACAAACTTATAGAAAAGTTGTATGATTACGAAGTTAAAACTCGCACAGATGGTAGCTCTTATGCTGTCATTACAGGCTTTCATGAGGATTACGCGGAGATTTTTCAACCAAGGTGGGAAATTGTCTTTCCAGAACAGCTTGGCGGCGCTGTCGTGACAGAGTTTGCTCCAAACGCTTTTCAGAATATTCCGCTGGGAAATTACAGTCCGCGGTTGAAAATCTCCCCGAATATCGTCTCGGTCGGTGCGCACTGTTTCGAGAACTGCGGACTCACAGATGTAACTTTTGAGAAACAAAGCATGTCCGAAACGGCTTCCACTGCTCCGCTTACCATTCATGAGCGTGCATTTGCGGACAATTCTGAATTGTGGGGAATCTATTTCAGTAACAGAACTGTTATTTTGGAAAAGGAGGTCTTTGTGGACTGCGCAGAGACAGGCTATCTTTGTTATGAAACCTATCAGGATACACCTTCGGAAATGGCGGATTCCCTCAAAATATATGCAGAACAGTTTGATTGGAATACAGCGGAGATTCCAAACTACTACAGTAGTGAACCTATTGTGAATTTTCCCGATACACCGCTCACACTAACGCCGGAAGTGGGCAGCTTTTTCTATGGAGAAAATGCTGAAGATAATGATCAGTTTTGTTCATTTGAGCATAGTGATGATGCGCCAGACTACGGTTTTCCGGAGTGGCATATCCCCTGTGGCGAGTTCTGTGCAATGGCGGTAGACGAAAATGAGATTAATGCCTCCTCGACGCTTTCCTCTGCAGACGGGAAATACTCTGCAGACAATTTAGCGTCAGGTCGGGAACACGCGTGGGCGGAGGGCGTGGAAGGCAGTGGAATCGGCGAGAGCATACGAATTATATCGAGCTGCGGATACAATGACGACCACACCGCAGGAACTGTTATCTTTTTGGAGGGTGACATTGAGCCGGACATCTACGACGGGTATATGCGTTACACCCAGATCTGCATTGTTAACGGATATGCAAAAAAACGAAAAAATCTGGAAGGAAAACGGTCGTGTCAAGCGACTGCTGATGTGTGTGGAAGACCACCCCTATGCTTATCTGGAACTGGAGGACATTATCAATCCCCAATATGTGAACTACCCATTGTCTAAAGCCAATGGGCTTCCTGCTTCATCAACCTCGTAACCAAACTTG
>DEPD01000140.1 GCA_002358575.1 Lachnospiraceae bacterium UBA3401
ATCTATCCTTGATTTTCTATACATAATAAATTTCCACATTTCCAAAACTCGTATCACCATGTAAACATAGTGTGGCACTGCTCGTCTCAATTGGTTTTCCATGTTCATTAACCCCTCCAAAACAGTGTTCCAAATCATTTTGAATACGCCATTCTTTTGGCAGATAGAGAATCATCTCGCCAAAGTTGTTATCCACTTTCACATTGGCAATATTTCCTTGAATGATGGCATTGTCGAAATATACTGTCATAGTTCCAAAATTATTTTCAAGATGTGCTTTGCAGAAGCAATCTGAATGAATGTATCTTATCGCAGCGCCAAAATTATTTTCACAGCGAATATATTCGCCGCCGCACTGCTCACTATTTTTTCCAATACCATTGGTGTTATTGCTGTTCCACTCGAACTCAGTCGCACGTTTATGGTGCTTTTTGCCTCCAAACAGCAGCGTTAAGCCAATACTGAGAAACAGAGCCGCGGCAAGAACAGTCCAGGGTGTCAATAACTCGATTCCCAGCGGTTCATCATAGAGAATACACAGAAATGCTATCGGAAACAAAATTTCATAAAAGTTTCTGTGCCGTATGCCATCTACCACAATCCACCCAAAAATCACTGTTGCAAGAAAAGTAAATACATTTACATTGGACAGAATATCAAGTCTGCTGACAACCACAATAACCGCCATCACTATAAAAAAGATACCCCAAAATATTTTTCTGTTTTTCATCGATATAACCTCTTTTCTTCCAATTTACTAATCAACGGTTTATAATAATACCTAGAAACATAGACTTGCTTATGAGTGCCTGAAAACGCCACCACACTCGATGCCGTTAAGTTTCGGTCAATAGAGTAAATATGATTTGTATTTAAAATAGTCGATTTGGATACTCTCATAAAAAAACCAGGCAGGATATTTTCCAATTCATAGAGCTTATACTTGCTCTGATATGTGTCTGTCCTTGTGTGTACACTAATTCCCTTCTCGTCCGTCTCAAAAAATAAAATATCATCCAGAACAAGATAGTACTCTGTATTTCCCTTATAAAACACAAACTTTTGTTTTGCCCCTGCAATTTCAAGCACCGCCTTTTGGATCGCTGCAATTTCCTCTGTCAGTCCATGACAGCGAATCAACACTTCATCCTCTTCCAGCGCTTCGTCAATCTCAATTTTTACTTTCATTTTTATACTCCTTGTGCGCTCTGGCACACATACCTATCAACCATTTGAAAGTGATTTTCTTTCCAATTTCACACTTCCCCGGCATTCAATCCAAAGAAATTTTATTGTTCTGCTGAACTTTCTTCTATCATAATAAAACAAACCACTGATGTAAATAACTTTACATCAAGTGGTTTGTTTTTCGTGCTAAGAGGTTACAATTCACACCCACGCCAGATTTCGTATTCATTTATGATGATTCGGGGTGAATTGCAACAACTGATGCACACAAAATGCCACAAGACAGACATTTTGGCACTGGCTCCGACACCATGCAGCAAGTGCATGGTGCGGGTGTGAAAAGTAACCTAAGAGATTACATTGTCGGGGATATTTTGTATTACTTTCTTATTAATTAAAATCATAAAGAGTGCTGAACCGCAAAATGACATCACTTCTGCAATTGGAAATGCCCACCATACTGCATGTAGTCCTCCAAGTTTTGCAAGAATAAAGGCAACCGGCAACAGTACTACAAGCTGTCTAGCAACTGATACAATAAGACTGTACACTCCATTTCCAAGCGCTTGAAACACAGAGCTTGCTATAATGCAGAACCATGCAACCAAGAAATGAATACCAATAACACGCAATGCTGGCACGCCAATTGTAAGCATCTCCTCTGATGCCTCAAACATGCCAAGCAATCTCTCTGGTATTGTCTCAAATACAGCAAATCCCACAAAAAGCAGTGCAAACGCATATACAAGGCTGCATTTTATTGCCTTAATCAACCGGCTTCTTTTTCCAGCTCCGTAGTTGTATGCCACAATCGGTATCAAGCCATTGTTCAGCCCAAACACTGGCATAAAGAAAAAGCTCTGAAGCTTAAAATAAACCCCAAACACCGCGGTGGCCGTCGAAGAAAAGGTAATCAGTATCATGTTCATTCCATAGGTCATCACAGAACCAATCGCCTGCATAATAATGGACGGTACTCCAACCTTATAAATATTTGCAATTGTACGAACATCTGGTCTAAATGTTTTCACAGAAAGTTTTATTTCTCTATTCTTTCTAATATTAAAATACAGCCCGAGTGTTCCTCCTACAATCTGTCCAATAACTGTAGCAATCGCCGCACCAGCAACTCCAAGTTTTGGCATACCCAAAAGTCCAAAAATTAAAATTGGGTCCAGTATAATATTGGTCACTGCACCAACCGCCTGCGTTATCATTGAATACAATGTTTTTCCTGTAGACTGCAAAAGTTTCTCAAAGATAAGCTGCGCGTACAATCCAAAAGAACATACGCACACAATTGTCAGATATTGTACTCCCAATGTCAGAATCTCTGGGTCTGCATCCTTTACTTGACTGACATAAAACGGTCTGACACCCACAATTCCAATAATCACAAATACAATATAACTCATAACTGCCAAAAAAATTCCATTCATAGCAGTCACACTTACCTGTTTATAGTTCTTCTCTCCTAACTGCTTGGAAAGAAGCGAGTTAACACCAACTCCAGTTCCTGTACCAAGCGCAATCAAAAGCGTTTGCAGCGGAAAAGCCAGCGAAACAGCAGTCAATGCATTCTCACTGAGTTTCGCCACAAAAATACTGTCCACAATATTATAAAGTGCCTGAACCAACATGGAAATCATCATTGGCAAAGACATATTTAACAACAACTTGTTCACAGGCATCACACCCATTTTGTTTTCCTGTGTTTTTGTATCTATTTCACGACTCATTGGTTCCCTCCAATTTTCTTATAATAGACTCTCGAAGTCTTTTTTATTTTGTACACCCAAAAAGCAAGCCCATATCTGCCACAACGACAGATATGACCCTGCTTTGATTCCTTATTATTCACATTGGATCTAGTACTCCATCCGGTCAGAAATTAGATTCGTGAACC
>DEPD01000019.1 GCA_002358575.1 Lachnospiraceae bacterium UBA3401
TATGGTGTACTACCTATAACAAATTTATAAATAAATTGGAGAAAGGACATTCCATTTATGAGAATCCGACCGTATATATCAAGCAAAGATTACGAATATGTATCAAAATGGATTGATGACGAAAGAACTCATGCTTTTTGGTGTGCAAACCTTTTGCCATACCCCATGACACAAAAATCTTTCCATGATTTATTAGAGAAAAATGCAATGGACTGGACGGACAGTGCTTATGTCGCAACTGAAAACAGCGGACAGGCAGTAGGCTTCTTCTGTTATTCTGTCAATACAGCAGACAATATTGGTTTTCTTAAATTTGTTATTGTTGATAAAACCAAACGTGGAAAAGGTTACGGAAAAGAAATGCTGAATCTGGCTCTGCAATTCGCTTTTCAGATAACCGGCGCAAAAGTGGTTCAACTAAATGTTTTCAGTAAAAACGTATTAGCAAAGCAATGTTATGAAAAAGTCGGCTTTGTTGAAAGAAAGATTGATAAAGATGTATTTGCATATAAAGATGAGTTGTGGAGCAGATGTAACATGATAATTTCAAAACAATCACTCTAATTTTCAGAAAGGATACATAACTATGGTATTAGGAGAACGGATAAAGAGAATACGCACGTTCCGGGGCTTGACACAGCGTGAACTAGGCTTGAAATTGGGATATGAGGAACGCAATGCTGATGTTCGTATCGCACAGTATGAATCTGGCTACCGTGTTCCCAAAAACAACACTTTAATGGAAATGGCAAAGATACTGAACGTCAATTATATCCATTTTATTGGCGTTACCCCCGGTTGCGCCGAAGATATTATGCTTACATTCCTTTGGCTTGATGAAGATGACCGCAGCACGATCCACTTATTTCAGCTTGTCCGCAATCCCGGCAAATGCAACGCTTCTGATGATAAATCGGTACGTTACTATGACAATGATGACTGGCCTGCTCATGCCCCGGTGGGTATGTGGCTAGAGTATGGATTAGTCAATGATTTCATGCGGGAGTGGTGTTTGAGGAAAGAGCAGTTAAAAAGCGGAGAGATTTCAGAGGACGAGTATTTTGAATGGAAAATCAACTGGCCTGCTACAAGCAGTAGCGTTGATGAAAAAGGAAGTGACAAGAAAAATAATAGTTATAAGTGGAAAAAGCAGAAAACATAATACAAAGGAGTTTATTTTATGATAAATGTACTTACAAAAACACTAAATGAATATGGTGGGTGGATAAGTTTAATTAGTTTGCTTTTTTCTATTTTTCTTGCATTAATGACCGGAAATATTAAAAAAAATATAAAGCTAATTTTAGAGCATAAAGATTTAGACAAGCACCGTGGCAACATTCAAAAATCGCTTGCTAAAGACATCCAAAGTATTTGCCAAAATATTCATGATGATAAATTATTTGATATATACATCATTTCAGAGATTGAGGAAATAATCGGTCTACTTGAGCAACATAAAAAAATTTTACCTTTAAGAATTCGTATTGAATTATCATGTATTCAACATGAACTCAAAAAAAAGACAGCAGACATTAATCAAGAACTCCTTTGCAAAAAATTATCACACATCAAAGGCGCTCTAAAACATGGTTCAATCTATATCGGATAATGGAGGACAAAAAATGAATTATGATGAATTTGTAGTGAAACTAATCAACGGAACAAAGTCTAACTATATTAATTGGCAAAGATGTAAATCTAAGCGTTTTCCCCATTACTATCCTGCATATGAAACCCAAAAAGGCGGAAATATTTTAGTTATCCAAAAAATTCAATACAGCACCGAAGATGCTTACGGTGACTCCTATACAACTACTGGTGCAGAAATTTCTATTTGCTCCACAAATTATGAAACATTAAGCGAAATTTATGAAAGCGATTTACAAAACGAAAGCCATTTACTCAGATTATATAGAATTGTTGAACGCCAAGCTAATGATGTCGATAATATTCTTGGTAACTTTGTTGAGGGTATTGATGATATAACTGGTTTATTTTAATCCTTAAAATTTAATCAATTAAACTTTCTTCTTTCTCTCATGTACCCATACAGGTATCAAAAAGGTATCACGCCCCATCTCAAAAGCCGGAAAGTCCGCTATTTATGCGGCTTCCCGGCTTTCTGTTTACTATTCGAACTCAATCGTCCCCGGCGGCTTACTCGTCAAATCATACACTACCCGATTAACCCCCCGCACTTCATTAATAATCCGGCTCATGACCACCTGCAGCACGGCAAACGGAACCTCCGCGCACTCGGCTGTCATAAAATCAACCGTATTCACAGCGCGCAGCGCCACCGCATAATCATAAGTCCGTTCGTCTCCCATGACGCCAACACTCTGCATATTCGTCAGTGCTGCAAAGTACTGTCCAATGCTCCTGTCCAATCCCGCTTTCGCAATCTCCTCGCGGTAAATCGCATCGGCGTCCTGCACAATGTGCACCTTCTCCGCTGTAACTTCACCAATAATCCTTATTCCCAATCCTGGTCCTGGAAATGGTTGCCGAAATACCAATCTCTCTGGTATCCCCAATTCCAATCCTGCCTTTCGCACTTCGTCTTTAAACAAATCCCGAAGCGGCTCGATAATCTCCTTGAAATCAACATAATCCGGCAATCCGCCAACATTATGATGCGACTTAATCACAGCCGACTCGCCGCCCAGACCACTCTCGACCATATCAGGATAAATTGTTCCTTGTGCAAGAAAATCCACTGTACCAATTTTCTTTGCTTCCTCCTCAAACACACGAATAAACTCTTCTCCAATAATCTTGCGTTTGCGCTCTGGCTCCGTCACGCCTGCAAGTTTTGCATAGTACCGCTCTTGTGCATTAACACGAATAAAATTAAGATCAAAATCTCCGTTTGGACCAAAAACTGCCTCGACTTCATCACCCTCATTCTTTCGCAGCAAACCATGGTCTACAAACACACAGGTAAGTTGTCTACCAATTGCCCGCGATAATAATCCTGCTGCAACTGAGGAATCTACTCCACCAGACAATGCGAGAAGTACCTTTCCATCTCCTACTTTTTCGCGAATCTGCTCTACTGCTTCGTCCACAAACGAATCCATTCTCCATGTGCCAGCACAGCCACAAATACCGCGTACAAAGTTGTACATCATTTTCATTCCATCAATCGTATGCAATACCTCTGGGTGGAACTGAATTGCATACAGCTTTTTGTCAGAACACTCCGCCGCCGCTACAGGACAATCTGCCGTGTGCGCTGTCACATGAAAACCAGGTGCAATCGCAGAAATATAATCAAAATGACTCATCCAACAGATTGTGGTCTGCTCTACATCCGCAAACAATGGTGTAGCCGTGTCCACATAAACCTGTGTCTTTCCATACTCGCGAACAGGAGCTTTTTCGACTTTTCCACCAAGCACAAGTGTCATTAACTGTGCACCATAACAAAGTCCCAATACAGGAATCCCTAATTCAAAAAGCTCCTTTGTATATGTAGGTGCATTTTCTTCATAGCAGCTATTGGGACCTCCTGTAAGTATAATGCCCTTCGGTGCCATTGCCTTAATCTGCTCAATGCCCGTTTTATAAGAATAAATCTCACAATAAACATTACACTCCCTGACACGCCTTGCCACAAGCTGGTTGTACTGTCCGCCAAAATCAATAACTATTACCTTTTCGTCGGAAAGCCCTTTCTCCATGGAATGTTTTTTTTCCATTTCCATCGTTTATCCTCCTCGCTATTTTAAATGATTCCATCTACATTGCCACAAATATATGCTCTATGGTATCATGAAAAATAAATGAAATCAACAGCTTTTAATTAACTTGCTTTTTCAAATTTCATCTTCTTCCATATCATCATAAAAATCATCTTCGTCCTTCATATCACCTAAAAGTGCCTCCACTTCTGCATCCGTCATGTAACGCACACTTTTGATTGCACCATTCTCGTCGCGGATAACTTGAATATTGATAGTGCCTTGCGGGTTAATCTGCAAAGTGTAAAATGCGCTATCTTTTCTAATATCCAAAAAGACGTTGACAAGCTGTGAATCATAATAATATTTTTTTCCATCACTGACAATGCCATGTTCCAGATATTCTTGCATTTGCTTTTCTGTATACTGTTTATCAAGAGCTTCCTTCAAGGCATCTAGTTCGTCCTCTTTATCCAACAACTGAAACAAGACAGACTGGAACGCAATCTGCTGATCTGTTAGTGCCTTGTCCAGCCACGCTTTCAATGTTTTTTCACTCATCTGTTGTGCCACAATTGAGAAAAAGGCGATAGCTTGGTCTGTATATGTTCTTTCTGCCAAACGTTGAATGATTACACTATCCATCTCTAATTGATCGACAGCAGCACCGAAAAAGGGAATTTGTCCATCTATATAGATTTGTTCAAGCCATGCTTCTTTCGCCCCATTGTCCAATTGCGCAAACGCTATCTGAAACAATGGCACATTGCCCGCCTCATAATATTGTTTTATCTGCGCTGATAGAGAATTGATATCCTTTTTCTTAGCATTGTTTTCTGGCAAATAGTTGCTTTCTTGAAAATGACGCTCTTGCATCAAATCTGGCTGTGCTGCGACTACAGGATATATGCCAATAAAAATAGTTCCGAACAAAATACTCAGAGTCAACACACCTGTTACAGCGACCATTCCCTTAGATTTTTTTCTAAAACTCATAATTGCACACAACCTTTCTCTCAACAATTGTTTGTTTTGATTCAGTGTAACCGCACCAAAACTTTCCTTGTATTTTCCAACGGCTGGCATTGCGTCCAACAGTGTTTTTCCATAATTAGATGCATAATGCTCTCCCACTATCCCAAGAACTGCCTCATCGCAAGAAAACTCACACCCCTTTATGATTTCGCGGCGCATCAAATATACCATAGGATTAAACCAATGCAGACAAACGGTAAACTGCATCAACCATTTATAGAGTATATCCCGCCGCTTGAGGTGTATCAGCTCATGCAGTATAATATAGTAAAAATCTTTTTCGCCAATATCCGCATTGGGCAACACAATACAAGGGTTAAAAAAACCAATTAGCATTGGTGACGAAACAAGTGGATTGACACCAAGTTCCACTGGTCTTTTTATACCGATTCGCTCCATCGCCGCAGAAAGGTCCTCCAACTTTTCAATATCGCAAACAGGTATCAATCCAGCTTTAACAAAATTCACAAAACTCTGATATACAGTTATTTTTCGTACTATCATTCCAAAAGCAACGACAAGCCAAACTAGCCAAAACCGCTTTACAAACCATAATAACACTATCGGAAAATCTCTCAACCTTTGACTTTTTGCCTGTAATAGCGCATTGTCCTGAAGCGGCTGTTCTGCCATTTTTCCTTCTATAAAATCATTTATCTTACCACTGGCTTGTGTTCTATTGCTGGTGGAGTTCTCTCTATCTTCCACAAAATTCAATGTTGTCTGTAATTTTGTTACAAAAAAGTTCTGTGTCTGCATCTGCTCTGCTGCCTGATATATGGTCCTCATAAGATTAACTTCCGGCGCAAAAGGAAATATTAGCCGCAAAATTACAATTAGCCAGATATAATACTGCCACTGTCTGCTAATTTTATCTTGCCAAACCCTTTTTGCCAGCAACAATACAAAAATCAGTAATGTACCAGAAATAGACATAGATAAAATAATTTTCAAAGCGATATTCATGACTTTTTACTTCCTTTCTCAAGCAGTTGTCTTAATTCCTCATACTCATTCTCTGTTAGCAAATCACCTGAAATCAGCATAGATACAAGCCCTGATGCGCTTCCTTCATATATTTTCTCTAAAAAGTTTTTTGTCTGTGTTGTCTGATATTCTGCCTCCGACACAAGCGGTGTATACTCATTGCGACGTCCGATTTTCTTTGCCTTTAGAAAACCCTTATTGACAAGGCGATTTAGCAGTGTAATAAGTGTATTTTTTTGCCACGGTTTACCTTTGACTGCCAACTCATCTGTTAGATAGGCAAAAAGTGTTGGTTTGCTACCATTTGCCCAAACTACTTTCATAATTTCCAATTCAGCGTCTGAAATTTGTTGCTGCATAATACTTTTCCTCCAAACAAATCAATTTAGTATGACAAAATGTTATGTTTTAAGGGTAACATTTTGTCATACTAATGTCAATCATTTTCTGGATTTTTTGTAGTAATATAAACAAAAAAATCGAGTAGAGAAAGTTTCTTCCTCTACTCGTTGCGCTGAGCGTCCGTCAATGTCAAAAGTCTTGCCGTAGCCCATCACGATTACGTTTTTTAACATGCACCCTCGAAGAAATATCCTACGCAAGCTGTACATGTTATTTGTTCACAGTTCCTTATTGCTTCAAATCTATAATCTCATATCCCAACTTTACTTCCTTGACAACACTTTCCTCTTGCCGCAACAACTCCATTAATCTGCGGACTGCCAGTTCACCACTCTTTTCGTAAAAATAGCGGGCTGTAATCAACGCAGGAACTGCAATTCTTGTAATTTCAGATCCACCGTGCCCTGCAACCAAAATCTTCTCAGGTACTGCTATGTTATGTTCTTGAAAATACTGCATTGCGCCGAGCGCCATTGCGTCTGTAGCACAAATTAGACCATCTAGGATTTCACACTTGTACAAAAGTTCTCCTGCCTTTTCATAACCAGAAGTCACTGTAAAATCGGCAGTCACAACATTGTCTGCCAGCGCTGCATGACCCATTTCGCGCACCGCATCACAAAATCCTTTGTATCGTGCTTCTCCTGCTGCCTTGTCCTGCCATATTGCACTCATATAGCCCAACTTTGTTCTGCCTTTTTCCAACAGCAATTTTGTGATGTCATAGCAGGCATGATAATCGTCGTGGTACACGCAACAATACCCAGACAGATACTGCCCCACAATCACTACTGGCACCGACAGGCTCTTTAGTGCGCGCTTATGCGCCGCTGAAAACACCGTCGCGATCAAAATTACACCATCCACCTGTTTATCACTGAAGGCAGAGAGGTACTCCACTTCTTTTTGCGGATCATTCTGCGTGACCGCGAGTATCATTCGATACTCACTTTTATTAAGCTCAGAGAGCATGCCCTCTACAATTCTCCCAATAGAGGAGGACGAAATCTTAGGCACAATCATACCAATCATCTTCGTCTTTTTTGTCCGCAACGTTTGCGCTTGAATAGAAGGCCGGTAGCCAGTCTCCTCCACAACTTTGCGGACTGCCTCCTGCTTTTCCTCTGAAATGTATCCGTTATTAAAATACCGTGAAACAGCCGCCCGCGATACACCGGCCATCTTCGCAATATCTGCTATGTTCATCTATACCGCCCCTTTTACAGATTTGTTTCAAATAACTTGCATATGCATTCGCTTTCTATATATTTAGAATAGCCTATCAGAATCTTCTCGCGACATCAATGCACAAAAACTCCGAAAGACTATTCAAAAAACTAAATGCATATACTGCAAACCATTTTACCTATCTACATTATTTCTCTTTTAGATAATAAAATCCATACGCTGGCAGTTTCACCTCATTCAATTTCATCTTATTCCCCGAAAGCAGCTCAATGGCTTCTCCGCTCACTCCGCTAAGCCATGCAGTCTTGTCAAACTCACTGAAATTAAATACGCCGTAGACCTTTTCACCGTCGTAATATCTGCCAATGCACAGCACGGACGTATCACCTGTATCAACCGTCCATGTGTCTGCATAGGAAACAAATACCTTCTCTGTCTTGCGAATCTGTTCAAGCTTCTTTAGCCCCTGAAAAATCTTCCCTTCTACTGTGTTTCCGTTCTTGATATTTGCCACCAGCTTCCAGTTCATAGGACCACGGTGAATATAGCGCGAATCCGCCGCCTTGTACAGGTCCTCTTTATAGTGGTAATCGTTCACCTGTCCAATCTCATCTCCACTATAAAGTACTGGGATTCCCGACTGCATAAACATGTACGCGTGAAGCATTAAATCCATCTGTACCGCGCGCTCCATTGCGACATCATCACCCTCAAAACCTGCCTTTTCCACACCGCACATAGACGCCGTTGTACCGCAAAACCGCGCATCACCAGTAGCAGGATCAGCGTTGTAAAGCTCGCCGCGGCTGCAACTACTGCCATCATACCCCTGAAAATAATCATTCAAGTATTTCTTGTGCGCACGCTCCTCCATGCCGTCCATCTTCAATGTGCCATAGTCTAATCCCCAACCAATGTCATCATGACAGCGCAGATAATTCAGAAAAACGTAATCCTTTGGCAGTGCATTCACAATATCAAGCTGTTTTTTCAATAGTTTCACATCTCGTGTCGCGACAGTGTGCCATGTGGTCGCCATAGTAGTAACATTGTAAAGCATATGGCATTCCGGTTTCTCAACCGTGCCAAAATACGGTGTCACTTTCTCTGGCTCCATCACAACCTCGCCGAGTAAAAGCACGCCCGGACAAACAATTTCACTAATCATACGCATCATGCGTACAATGGTGTGTACTTGTTTGAGGTTGCGGCATGGTGTATTCAATTCCTTCCATATATATGGAACTGCATCAATGCGAATAATGTCAATTCCCCTGTTTGCCAAATAGAGGAAATTGTACATCATCTCATTAAAAACGCGCGGGTTCTTATAGTTCAAGTCCCACTGATAGGGATAAAAGCTAGTCATTACATAATGCTTTGCATCACGAAGCCATGTAAAATTCCCCGGCGCGGTTGTCGGGAAAACTTGTGGAACTGTCTTCTCATACTGTTGCGGAATCGTGGGATTGTCATAGAAAAAATAGCGACTCATGTACTCGCCTTCCCCTTGGCGTGCCCGCTTGGCCCACTCGTGATCCTCCGAAGTGTGATTCATAACAAAATCCATACAAACGTTGATTCCTTTTTTATGGCAAGCGGCTGTCAGACTGTCCAAATCCTCCATAGAACCTAATTTTTCTTGTACTTTGCGGAAGTCCGACACAGCGTATCCCCCGTCTGAGCGTCCCTCCGGCGTGTCGAGAAACGGCATCAAATGAATATAATTCACATTACACTGTTCTATGTAGTCCAGCTTTGACTTCACACCCTTCATATTTCCTGCGAAATTGTCAATGTAGAACATCATTCCCAGCAGATCATTCTGCTTGTACCAGTTGGGGTTCGCCGCCCGCTTTTCATCCCGTTTTTTCAACTCCTTATCTCTGTCCAGATAAAACTGACGCATATTGTCGCCAAGCTCTGCAAACATAGAATCATTGTTATACAACTCCATGTAAAGCCAACGCAGCTCATCATGATGGCGTTCAAGCCTTTTTAGATAAACATTATCCCCTTTTACCATAATTGTACCTCTTATTTTTATATTTAAAAAAATTATTGGATACGCCCTGCTCTTGAAACGTATCTTTTATTCCCCAAATCGCTAAATACACAAATGAAGTAGTATTCCTTATGCCTCTGAATACACAAACGGTGCTATGATATTCTCAATCTCCTTGTCGTCCGAGTGATATCTCAACTGGAGTGGGCCTGATAAATCCAGTGCCATCACGCCAAGTATAGACTTCGCGTCAACAATCTTACGTCCAGAACCCAAATCGAAATTCGCATCAATTTTGTCGATTGAATTCACAAACTGTCTCACCTGTTCTACGTTGCTAAACTTAATATGTACCTGCTGCATAATATCATTCCTTTCTCCAAATTTGTATGGTTCCTTCGTGCAGTCATAGCAAACTGTTTTCCCAATACTGTCCTGTATATGTCCACAACAATAAATACGCTATCCTATTGCATGACACGCCCAAATTCTAATGTCAAAACAGTTTTCTATGTGTTATTGGTTTCATATATGCCATTATATTACAATATTAAAATTTATTTGTAAATAGTCATTTTACATAATTTTACAGTGAATTTTTTGCATATTTTTATGTGAACGATTTCATATATGATATTGCGAAGTTATAGTTTTCTACAACTCCACAATATGATATCCCAGTTTTATTTCTTTTGTAATGCTCTCCTCGTATTGCAACAATTCCAATAACATCTGAACAGCAAGCACACCACTTTTCTCATAAGAATAATGTACTGTAATTATCGGTGGCGCTGCCACTCTCGCTACGTCTGAGTCCCCTTGCCCTGCTACCAGTATTGTACCTGGCACATCAATATGATGCTCTTGCAAATATTGCATCGCTCCGGTCACCATTGTGTCCGTAGCACAGATAATTCCATCCAGACCGTCATATTTCTCCAGCAATTCCCCTGTCTTCTCACAGCCAGAAACCACTATAAAAGCGGCTGTCACGGTGTTTTCCCTAAGTTCCGCCAAACCACTATCCCGCACTGCATCACAGAATCCTTTGTATCGCTCTGCACCGACTGCCTTATCCTTATGAATCGCGCTGAGATACCCAAGCTTCCTCCTGCCTTTCTCAAGAAATAGCTTCGTCAAATTATAAGAAACATGATAATCGTCATGAAAAACACAACAGTATCCTGACAAATATTGTCCCACAATCACTACTGGAACTGGCAGCTCCTTTAACACGCGCTTATGTGCTGCCGTGAACACAGTCGCTACCAGTATCACACCATCCACCTGTCGCTCCTGAAAGGCAGCAGGATATTCTACTTCCTTTTTCGGATTGTTCTGTGTGACTGCCAAAAGCATCTGATACACGCTTTCATTCAAAACAGAGAGAATCCCCTCCACGACTCTGCCAATAGAGGCAGATGCAACTTTGGGTACCACCACACCGACTATCTTTGTTTTTTTCGTCCTCAGTGTCTGTGCTTGCACAGAAGGACGATAGCTTGTTTCTTCCACGACTTTACGGATTGCCTCCTGTTTTTTCTGAAAGATGCCCATTATTGAAATAAGGTGAGACAGCCGCGCTGGATACACCCGCCATTTTTGCAATATCCACAATATTCATTTATATTTCCCTCCATATCAAGGAACTATTATATGCCAATTCCAAGGAAATCCAGCAGGTCTCACAGAACACATACTTATCTGTTTACAGATTCGCCTCAAAAAATGCCTTTATTTTTGCACAAGCAATCTCTTCGTCTGCTCCCTGCACTTCCACCTCGACAGTATCACCGCACTTCACACCAAATCCCATAACTGCCATCAACTTTGTAGCAGCCGCAGTTTTTGCGTCTTTTACGATTGTAATTGTACTCTCGTACTTCTTTACCTCTTTCACAAGAAATCCTGCCGGTCTTGCATGGATACCTATCTCGTCCTTGATCACATAGCTGAATTTCTACATTTTTGTTTCCTCCTCGTACAATAAATTAATCTATATCATCTTTGTCTGTTCTATAATATTATTCCAAGCTTCCTCGTCAATCTCCTCGTTATGGAATAACTTCCTCTTGTCTTCATCGGTAATCATACGAATAACCTTACAAGGATTTCCGGCTGCAATACACCAATCTGGAATATCCTTTGTCACTACACTGCCTGCACCAATCACAACATTATTTCCAATATGCACGCCGGGACAGACCACTGTATTACCGCCAATCCACACATTATCACCAATTGTTACCTCTTTGCCGTACTCATAGGCAGAGTTACGGCTAACTGGATGAATTGGATGTCCCGCTGTATAGATCGCCACATTGGGCGCCAACTGACAATTATCACCAATCTTAATTTTTGCTACATCCAACAGTGTGCAGTTATAGTTTGCAAAGAAATTTTTGCCTACCTCAATATGTTTCCCATAATCGCAATAAAATGGTGGATTGACAAAAGCACCCTCCGACTTTCCAAACAACTCCTTAACCACCTTGCTAATTTCTGCAAAATTAGAGCGATCCATAAAATTCAAACGCTGTAGAATTTTCCTACACACAAGCTGTTCCTCAAATATGCCGTCGTCAGAAATATAGGCTAAGCCTGCATCCCTGCGCTCCCTGTTTGTCATTTCTTTTTTAGGTTTGTTATCCATCTTGTTTTTCCTCCAAGTTTTTAACGAATGATTTTTACTCATCCCATTTATAATAGTGTATCTTCTCTTGAAAATGTTGTGTAAAACAAATCCCGAAATACATACCAGATTTTATTGTATTACATCATTGTTTTCAACTGTGCAAACAAGTCCAAATCACTTTGCGTAATTTTCATATTTGTATTGTATTCCTTTCCTTCTGGACTCGTTACCTTGACTTCAATGATTGTACCATCTGTAACTGCCTCGCGTCCCACCGCCTGCATAAACGGCAAAAATTTGGGATGATTTCTAGTAAACGTATCCCATGCACCTTTAAATTTCATAATTGTCGAAAAATCCATCATAATTTTCATCTCCTTTTACATAATGTCTCTCAATCACAACGCTGTTTCATGAATTTTGCAGTAAATGCAAAGTCCCGGATTGAACTATAACCAGTTCCTTACTATAAAAATATCCGTTCTTTCATAGTAAAAAAGCACCACCGCAGGTGATACTTCTTTCTTATGTACTATATCAGATAATTAATACTGTTTTCATCCAGATTCTGCAATGTCATGGCAGCTTTCGCCTCCTCTATCTGAAGTTTGTTAATACAGAAAGAATATTTCATTTTGCATTCAAAATGTCCTTTCTTCATTTCCCTCACTTTATCAACTTTAATCAGATAAGAAACCCCCTGTTTCAAAAAAGCTTTTTCAATCTTCTTCTTTACTGTCTCATCATAGGTTTCTACCAAAGCAACTTCCCGTCCAAGTTTCTTTTCTGCCATTTCCGCCACATCCTTTATCTCTGATATACTATTATAGTATAGACCGAAATAACCAAAAAGTACAGTTGACATATTCACTAATAAATGATTTTAGATTTGTTATTTTTTGTAAAAATCGTTATTGTTCACTCCACAATGTCCTTTTGTTCAGTTTTTCCTAATTATTGATTTTTTTCAATATAAGGAACTGTAGAAAAATAACTGACGCATCTTGACTTGGCTGTTTCTCCGATTATGCATGCCAAAAAGCCTCGCCGCAGCCCGCAGCGCCTACGTTTTTTGACATACCTCCTCGA
>DEPD01000137.1:0-14205 GCA_002358575.1 Lachnospiraceae bacterium UBA3401
TTCTTTCTCAAAAATAATTTTGTCTGGTTTCTGAAAGAGTTTTTTCGTGTAAAATGCCCTGCCTTATGGTAAGATAAAGACAGGGCAATCCTTTAGGAAGAACCCTGCGGGCATCCGGCATATTCAGTTTGGCGATTGGCTATGCCGGACGCTTTGTTTTGTCCTTTCCCAAGTACATTCAAAACTCCGTTCCACTTCTGGACTTTTTGTCCAAAAGTCCTGTGGCTGGTTTACAAGTTCCCTATTCAGTTTTTTCCATATTCAGTTGTCATGCTTCAATCACGCCTGCATCCTCCACCTCATCAACGGTGTCATTGTCCCTGACTCTTGCTTTACACAGGTTCTTTACATATTTTTCGATGTCTAAGGCGTTCTTGTCATCAAAATCGGACAGAAGCCGGTACTGCTTGTGCTTGGTGATGTCAAACTTATTGGAAAAGAAAGGTCTTACCCCTCTAAGCTGCATGATGCACTTCCCTCCGTCCATGACCGCAATCTCATCTTGGCTCATCAATTCTATGCAACATTGTCAAGTGATGAGTTTAATTTTCTGCACAAAAAAGCAGGGACTCTTTCGAATCTCTGCTTTTAAAATATTATTTTAGATTGTACTATATCTGCGATTTAATATAACAATTGCAAATCAACTTTAGTAAAGATTTGTAGGAAAATAACTACTTAAAGTTAATATCCTGAAAATCATGGGTTTTGCTGTTTGAGTTTGAACGTACTTTTTCTACGACTTCTAAGATTTTCTATAATTCATCAATCTACCAGCTATCCTTCTTCACTTTTTCTTGTGGCATGATATAAAAATTGACCTTCTTCATCCGCAGATTTTGCATAATACACATTTATCTCATCTGTATTATACTCCAAAATATAATAACTAAAAATAACCGTGTCATCAGAAAATACTTGTTCGGGATACTTTATATATATCCTATTATTTTCTATGATGTCTATATTAGATGAATCAGCTAAAAACCGATAAGAAGATTCTGATTCATAATCGGAAATATCATATCCATAGGCTGTTTTTTTTATAATTAACTTACCAGTTCCATAATCCGACAGATAATCATATTCTCCTATTAAATTTTCCAACTCATCATCTTTTTTTATCTGCTCATTATTATTTTCTTTATTCTCAAAGTCCAATGGTCCATTTTCATCATATTCCAAGTCCTTACTCTCATATAAACCAACTTCATTAGGTATTGATTGCCGTTCTTCTTTAGGTTCTTCTGGCAAATTAGAATCAGTTGAATTAACAACACTATCATTTTGTATTTCTTGAATACCAAACTCTGTTGTACTGTCTATTATGTTTGCTTGATTATCCCCTAAGTTTTCCGTTCGACCACATGATGAAAGCATAAATAATATTGTACCAATTATTACTATTGATGTCATTCTTTTCATCAATAATACTCCTCCTAGTTCATGTTGTTATACCAATACCGCGCAGCACTTCTCCTTTTCTTTAAGTCTAGTTCATATTTTTGTAGTTGATCGGACCACTCATATCTTTCCCATTTTATTTGATAAGTTCCTCCATGTTCAGCATAATTGGGTCCATACTTACCATTAAGCCACTCATCGCGACTTTTATAACTTGAAGGGCTTTCAAATTTATCACAAAAGTAATCTGCTGCATCAATATAGTCTGTCATATTTTTTAATTTCTTGAGTCCTTCTTTTCCAAGCCTTTTTTCCATATCTACATTTATCATAAAACTGGTTTGTATCTTTATATCTGTTACACTACCATTTTGTTGCTTAGCGTATGTTTCCAAGTCTGTTTTTCGAGAACCACGCCACTGCGCAATTCCTACCGATCCTTGATCTCCTTCCCAGCTCGTACTAAATGCATGCTCAACGTCAAGATTCCCCATGACTGCAGCCGCAGACTGCTTAGTAAATCCAGCTTTAATTAATTCATTATAAACATATGTAGCATTATCTATGTTTACATTTTTATTCTTATAATTAGTATCAATCGGAACATTTCTGATAGTTCCATTATCTGTAGGTTTTGGATTAGGTTCTTGAGTACCAGGATTGTTATTTGACACTATTTCTTTAATTTTATTTCTAGTAGTATTTCCCACAAGCCCATCTGGTGTTAGTCCATACTTTTTTTGGAATGCTATAACTGCGTTCTCTGTATTTTTACCAAATGCGCCGTCTGCCGTTCCCGAAAGATAACCTAAAGTAATTAAGTTATTTTGCAGATCTTTAACGTCATTACTAACTTGTCCTTTAGACAAAATGTTTTTATTCTTCCGGTTTACAGTGGTACTTATTGCATCAAGTGTATTCGTCCCTGCAATCCCGTCTGCGTTTAACCCATATGTCTTTTGAAAGGAAATAACAGCATTCTTTGTGCCGTTTCCAAAAATCCCATCAGGTGTACCAGCATTATAGCCAAGCAGATTCAGATTAGCTTGCAGTGTTTTCACATCATCTCCCCTACTGCCAACTTTTAATGTACGGGTAGCCGCTCTACTTGCAGATACCATATCAGCTGATGCCGCTTTTTCTTTAACATAGTCATGCGTTAACTCAAGTGTTGCTGCCTCACCAAATGGATCTTTATTTTCTGTTGAATTCTTTCTGTTTAAACCTGCCTCATTTAAAGTTCCATCTTTCACACTGCTTGGCGAATCTCCGCTGTTTCCATGTGTCTTTTTGCGTGGTTTTCCAATCGGATTCCAATCTTTAAAAGAAATATGTTGTACTTGTACCATTTTTTCATCCTCCTATGCGTTATATCTCTTGATGCTTTATTTATATCACAACAAAAAAGATAAAAAAATAGTACATACACAAACGACATTATTTTTGCGCAAACGACACAAAAATCAATTATCAAACCACATTCTCCATTCAAAAAATTCCTTCTTAAACTCTTTACTATGGGCTCTCCCGATGATTACCTTTAATCCATTACAAAGTGTAATTTCATGGCTGTGTACCTTTTCAATGTATTTCAAATTGACGATATACGACCGATGTATCTGAGAAAAGCCAAATTGGGATAAGCTTCGTGCCGCTTCTGATACCTGTCCTTCACAAAAATGTTCCTTTCCATCAAGCATAAGATATCTTAGTTTCCTTCCATATGTTTCAACAAGAAGAAGTTCATTCAAATTTATCTTTATGCGAATCCCAGCAGTATCATCACAGGAAATAATCCGATCCTGAATCTTTGTTTTCAGGAAGGAATCAAGTGCTTCACCTATTTCATCCAAATGCTTTTTATCTATATACCTGAAGGCATTCACTTTATATCCTAATCTTGCCTGCTCCGTATGAGAAGTCAGAAAACAAATTTTACTTTTATTCCCACAATGCATCAATTGTTCCGCTATTTGAAAACCATCTTCGCCCTCTGCAAGTTCAATATCCAAAAATAACAGGTCAATATCGGGATTTTTCATAAATTCTTTTCCACTACTATAGGAATTGATTTGAAATGAAATATTTTTATCACTGCAATATTTTTCGATAATCGTCTGTACCTTATCTCTCCATACTGCTTCATCTTCTACAATAGCTATTTTCATTCCTCTTTCTCCTCTGCTTTGGCAGTTGGTATAGCAATGCTGATTTTAAACAACGTTTCTCTATTTTCCACTATTGATTCCATATAACATTCGCCATGATACTTTTCAACAGTTGCAGCGATATTTTTCAGACCAAAACCATGATTTTCCTTATCTTTTTTTGATGTCATAAAAAAGTCCGTTTTGGTATTAAATTTTTTGGCTACACTGTTACTGACAACAATAAAAATTTCTTTCTTATGTTCTATTAGTTCAACACGTATTTTGGGAACATCTGCTTTTACCGCCGCTTCGACAGCATTTTGCAGTATATTTCCCATCAGTGTTGTAATATCAAACATCTCAAGAGGCATTTTTTGGGTCAGTTTTCCCAAAACAACAAACTCTATATTTTCCTTTAGTGCCAAATACAAATAATAATTAACAATAATATCAAGAAAACTATCTCCAGTATGAATCTTTAAATCAAACTCATCCTGAATATTCCAGATAGTTTCTATGTACTGTTTGGCTTCCTTTGTCTTTTTTTCGTTCATTAACTCTCGAAGAACGCCAATATGATTTACCAAATCATGTTTAAAATGCCGTACAGCTACCGATTGCTGCAATTGATATTCATATTGCTGCTTTTGCATATACATAAAAGATTGAAGCTCCCTGTTCTGCCTGTTTGACAATATATTTTTAACAGCAAGGCTAAGCGTAATAAAAACCGAATAGATTACTCCCACGATACTGATAAAAAATACTGCATAGGCATCCCAGTCATACATTGTATGATTCTCATTAAAAAAAGCAAAAACAAAGTTGTAAAATATTTGAAAAATACTGCCCTGCACTAAAAGCGCAAACTTGTATTTGAACTCTATGTCGCACATATAAACTTCATATTTTTTCAGAATCCGCAGGTATGCCAAAAGATATATCAGGAACGAAAGCAAATAAGCAGGTTCCATCCACCAGGCGAGATCTGTACTGCTGATTCCCCCGCCTATCATCATAACCTGTATCAACATGACACTAAATGTATCAATGATTCCTGTAAAATACATGAGAACGGCGCTTAATACAATCAAATGTCCTAAACGCTCCTCAAAAAACAAACAAATGGAAAGCACACTCCAAAATATATAAACAAAGGGAGAGTTTGTATCAAAATATGCATTGAAAACACCCGCAAAGAACACAATCAACACCGACATACTAAGAAAAAACCTGCTTTTTCTTGGACTTAACCTGAATTCAAAATAAATAATAAACAAATATATTAAATAATTTGATATGTTGTCTATAATATAAATCATATTTTTACCATTTCTTTCTACAGATGCAAAAAAATTTACCCTTTTCTCCTATTATGGCAAAAATCTCATTTAATTCTATCATATCTATTATAACCCAAAGTAACATTTCGCAAATATGAATAAATACATTCCTATTACAATTCAATCTGCCATAAAATGCTTCTTTATTCTTAATAAATGCCATAACCACAATTCCCTGTCACCTGCACGCGCAAGACTGCATAAATCTCTCATTTCAATTTAGCGGCTTATATAAATATTTTCTGTTCTCACTCATATTCCATATAATCTCTACCTATTCGTTTTCAGAGCTAGCAATATCCTACTCACTCTTAAACTATAGAACAATTTCCAATATATTGTTTTATAATAAGCTATTTTTACTCCAAAAGCAGGGATTCTCTTAAAGTTCTACCACCTTAGCTGTTTTTTTATAGTTATATAGAACAATTTTCTAACTGGCAGATTATAACGAATCAAACCTTTTTTCCTGTATCCCTATAAGTAAAAATACCATCATAATCACAGTTTAGAATGTCAGCAATTTCGCGCAACTCTTTTTCGGTCAAATTATCTCTCCTAAGTTTATTATAAAGGTTTGTGCCTTTGTACCCCAATTTATCACTTAACTCTTTGATAGACATATTTCTTTCCAAGAGAATTGTCCGTATTTTTAATGCCATTCCCATTTTTTCACCTCGTTTCCTTTGAGTAATTATATACTTTTTGGTGCAGAAAATCAAACATAAATGCAATTCTACACACCAGAATACAATTCCGCTATTGACTAACTACACTTTATAGTGTATTATTTATTTTTAAGAGTACATATATGCACATCTAAGAGCAAAATTGTAATGAAAAATTTTTGAGAGATTTTTCAAAAGCGGAAAGGAGATGAACGGAATGGGAAAGATTTTAGAAGCATTTTTGAACGAACAGCTTCATGTAGACGGCGGAACAGAAGGACGAAGCCTTGAACAGCAAAAAATATGTGAAAGGGGGAGTGAGCTTCAGGACAAGTTAGCCAAAAAACTGAATAACGAAGAACAAGAAATGCTGTCAGAATTAGTGGAAATACTTTTTAAGGAAAGCTGTTATGACGAACAAAAAAAATTTGAACGAGGGTTTCGATTAGGTGTTCTGATAACAGCAGAAGTTTTCACAGAGCAAAACATATTTCTTTAGGGGACAGCCAAGAGATAATTATTGTTACAAAAGATTAAAACAAGTGGTGTTCTCCTGCAAAGAAACACACCACCTGTTCCATGCATCTGCAAGAGAGCAGACCACAAGATTATTATACTTTGTAGTTTTCTGTCTTGCAAGAAATAATCTGAAAAGAAAGGCTAAAAATGGAAATACAGATAATACCGAACGCATCCTTAAAGGAAAAACCCGTTATTCTTACTAAAAATGTGGACTGCCTTCCAAGTTTCAAACATACATCAGAATGGACAGCTTCTGTAAAACAATTTGCCGCAAGTAACATATACACATCACTGGATATGGTTCAAACAGGTAAGAAATTGCATTACATTTTCATAAAAAACGGGTGTACTGTGAAGGACATTCAATTTTTTTTAAATTTAGCGTGTCCACAATCTATATACAGATGGCTAAAGGGGCAGACACTGCCTTCCATCGACAACTTGTATAGAATGGCAGAAATATTCCAAATTCATATGGAAGATATGCTTGTTGCTAAGAATTTTGACAGGGATATAAACCTGCTACAAATAGCAGAAAATCGTATTAATTTTCCTATATATTAACAGAATAGCGGTGACTAAAGGATAAAAAAATAAAGTAATCTTCACAAAATGCCCTGATAATACTCCAATTATCAGGGCATTCACATTTTCACCTTATCTGAAAAAACAATTCAATTTTACAGTTCCCCAACAAAATTATAAACAATCCGTACTTCCTGTGTCTTTATCCCATCCACTTTCTTAGGTTCTCCAATCAGTATGCGGTTAATCAGTCGGTTTAATACCGTTTCGTCAAGCTCCGTAATAGCAGCATAACGCCTGATTTCCCCCATAAACATCTGCACATCACCCTCGGAATGTTCTTCCTCACTGATAAGTGCAGCTATCTCCTGCATACGGCTCTGGTTGTTTTCCTGTTCCTTTTCCATTGCGTCCGTCAGCTTCAAAAAACGCTTTTCAGTAAGTATTCCCTTTGCCTTGTCTGCATAAAGACTGATAAAAGTATCGTCTATCTCCTGATTGCGCTGTGCAAGGTTCTCATACTCTTTTTTCAGGCTGTCCGTATCCGCAAGATACTGTTTCTCCATTCTACGGCTCAACCTTCCATAAAACGCTTCCTTATCCTTTAATGCCATAGCAGCAACTTCCTGTATATCTGCAAGCACAAGGTTATATAAATCCCTCGCTTCAATTTTGTGGCTTGTACAGGCATTTTTCCCCAAACGGTTATAAGTCTGACAGATATAATATGCCTTGTCTATCGGTTCACGCTCTTTTCCAGTCCGGCGGTCTTTATTTGTCCTCCCCACCTTTTCATAACGCACCTGCATGGACTTCCCACAAGTGGCACAGTAGACAATACCATGAAAAATATTATAATATGGGCAGTTATTCCCCTTCATAATCGGCGGTCTGCGGTCTATAAGCTGCTGAACCTTATCCCACTCTGCTTTAGGAATAATCGCTTCGTGGCAGTCCTCTATGACTTCCCTCTGCTCCCTCGGAATGATGTTGTAAGTGTTGGAACGTATCCCCTTCTGGTGTGTCTTGCAGACAACGTGTGCGCCCTTGTAAAATGGATTTCTCAAAATGGTTGATATGCGTGAACCGCTCCATGCATAATAATTTATGTCACAGTCTGTTCCTGTCTGCATTCTTGTAATCGGTATCCGTTCTTCCATCAAAACCTTGCATATTTTCATGTTACCAAACCCGTCAAGCGCAAGGTCAAATATCCGTCTGATAATCGGCGCAGTTTCCGGATCAATGATAAGATGCCCGTTGTCATCAGGGTCACGCATCAATCCCAAAGGCGGCTGTCCCCCGCAGAACTTCCCCTGCCTTGAGCGTGTCATACGCCCTGCAAGCACTTTTTTGGAAATATCCCTGCTGTACATATCATTCAGGATATTCTTAAACGGCGCAATGTCCATTTCCTGCTTGTTCAGGCTGTCATAATTATCCGTAATTGCTATGTAGCGTACATTGTGCTTTGGGAAAAATACCTCCATGTAGCTGCCAGACTCAATGTAATTGCGCCCAAGCCTTGAAAGGTCTTTGGTAATCACACAGCTTATCCTTCCTGATTCAATATCACTTATCATGCGCTGGAATGCTGGACGGTTGAAGTTCCGCCCTGTGAAACCGTCATCCACATAAAACTCGCAGTTGAACATACCGTTCTTTTCTGCGTAATCTTTGAGTAACAGCTTTTGGTTGCTGATACTCATGCTCTCGTTGTCTTTCCCATCTTCAAGGGACAGCCTGCAATAGAGGGCAGTAAGTAATGGACTGGTAATCTTAGAATTGTTTTTCTTGGAATTGTAATTCCTGTTCATAGGTTCTCTCCTTTATGAA
Source organism: Lachnospiraceae bacterium UBA3401 (assembly GCA_002358575.1). Taxonomy (GTDB): domain Bacteria; phylum Bacillota; class Clostridia; order Lachnospirales; family Lachnospiraceae; genus COE1. Next base: position 8,449 of record DEPD01000137.1, read on the forward strand.
CAGGGACACGATATAATTATATTACCATGTCCCCGACCCAATTTCAACATATTTTTTCATGACAATTGTAGAAACTTGCAAATGTGCGCCTTATGCGCAAATCTGCCGCTTGAAAAATCTTGTTTTTCAGGCTAATGCCCGTCTGTCCTTTTTCAAAGAATGCGAGGTATTCTTTGAAATGTGTTCCTCTGTCTTTTTCTCTATGAGCTGTTCAAAGGCTTGCTGCATGGTCTGTGTGCCGCTAAACTCTCTCGTCACAACAAATCTTGTCTGCCCCTTTATATCTTTTTTTACTTCCCTATCTTTGACCATAAAATTATCCCTGTCCTTTCTGCGGTCATTATTCCGCCTGTCATATTTCAATCCAATTTATCCCTCTGTACAGAAAGATAAGTCTGCATAGAAACAGCATTGAAGACACTCATTCCCCAATGCCAGACATCACACTATATTTTTGCTCCTGTCAATATCTTTTTTGTCATATCCCTGTTGCCCTGCCCTAATTCAGAACGGTAATTCTTACCGCCGAAGAATACAGGCATACAGCGTTCCATAATGCGGTCATAAATCCTTGCGTGTTCCAAATCCTGCGGCTTTTTCAATATATCAAGCTGTATGTTTGTCGTGATGATGAAAGGCTTGCCCGATTTATAACGCTCGTCAATAACCGTATAAATTGTTTCAACCGTATACTGGCTTTCCCTCTCAATCCCCATGTCGTCAATTACAAGTAGCGTGTAACGGTTCAGGCTTGCAATGTACTCATTCCGCTCCGAACTATAAAGACCGCCGAGCGCATTTAATATTTTCGGAAAGCTTGTCATAAGCACAGGGATTTTCTGCTCTAACAGCGCATTGGCGATACAGCCTGCAAGAAATGTCTTGCCTGTCCCAACATTCCCCCAAAACAAAAGCCCCTGACCTGTCTGCACCATTTCTGAAAAATGTTCCACATACCGTTTTGCATAGATGGCGTTTTCCTGTGACGCATCACACCGCTCAAAGGTATAATGGTAAAATGTTTTGTCCTGCAATCCAGCACTTTTCATCTTCTGGATATTCAAAAGTTCCTCCTTTATCCTGTGTTCCTCACGTTCTTTTTCCAGTTTCTCCGCCGCGCATCTGCAAAGACAGCCTACAATGCGTTCCTCCCCCAAGAATGATATTTTTTTCTGCTTTTTTGTGTGGCACTGCCCGCACATCAATAATCCTGTATCAGTATCCATGTAATCATCAGCCGCCTTTATTCCCTCATTGGTGGTACTTTCCATTTTTCTAAGCACTTCATCAACAACCACTCCAATCATAAACTGTCACCCTCCTTAAAACTGCCGTTATAGGAATACCCGTTCCCTGTTTTCCGTTCTTCTTTCATATCCGCCTTTTTCCATAGTTCCATAGTGGCTAAGTGGTTTTTGTATGTTTTTCCATAAGATGCCATATATTCCGACAAATGCTCTATCATGGACTGGTAATCTGCTGGAAAGTCATCTTTGAGCATTTGCAGTTCCTTATCCGTAAGAATAACATTATTGTATCTGCCATAGAAATGCGCTTCGTTTTCCTCCTTTTCTGGTGGGTGGGTGTCTTTTTCTCTCTCACACTCTCTTTTATCTAAGTTCTTATCTCTATTCTCTATACTCTTATCTCTAATCTCTGGTGGAAAAATTTGAGACACAGGTGGGACATTGTCCCAATTCTGTCCCATACCAGTATTCTTGTCCTCAAGAAGCAGTGTGTTTTCCTCCACTTTCTGTCTGCGGTATCTTGCCTTTCGTTCCGCATCGGACGAGCCTTTTCCGGTCATCTGTTCAATTTCGGGCATATAGTAAATGTCATTTTCCTGCACTACCACAAGTCCAAGCTGCATGAATGCCCGCATCGCCCTCTCGACTGTACCTACCTCATGTCTTGTAAGCAGTGCTATCATCTCTGCCGAAAGCGGTGTTTGTTCATTTAAGAGCAGTTTTCCGTTATGCTGTAATGATTTCAGGTACATCTTGAGCAGGATATTCACGTATAAGATGCCGTCCTTTGAACCTTCCAGTACCACAATCTCACGCTGGTCAAAAAAATCCTCTTTCAGTTTCAAAAAATAATACTTCCTGTTCTCTGCCATAAAATCCTCCTATTCATGCAAATAAAAAACAGGACAACTATAAAGCCTGCAAAGGGTATAGTCCTCCCCCTGTAGGTTTATAATTGCCCTGACGCTGTGTGGACGCAGCGATTAACGCTGCGGATTATCTGCCGTTTATAAAGACTGTCCGTCTTTTCCGGCTTGTTTTGTGTTCATTCCATAATGCTGTGACTTGTAATCATCAACATATTTTTTATTGACACTAAGCTGTGCTTTGAGGGAAATTCTCGCTTTTTCTTTGACCTGTTCAAGATTTGCCTGCTTTTGTTGCGGTTCTTGCAGGGATTTTGTGATTTTTTCCATAATCCCCTTTGCGGATTTCAGGAATTTTTCTTTCAATGTTTCCAGCCGCCTTACTGCATAATCCCGCAGTTTTTTATCAGCGGTGCGTTCCGGCGCAGACAGCCATTTTGAATAATCATCAAGGATTTTTATATCCTCTTTCTGTGTTTCCTGCCGGACGGTATCGGTAACAACCTCACAGGCTCTTTCATATGCCTGTCCTGCCACCTCATCAACCATTGTTTCCATATCCGCAAGTTTCATTGTGACATCTTCAAGCGCTGAATGTTTTTCCATAATTGCGGCATTTTTCTCCGCAATCAGCACATCCTGTTTTTCAATCACTTTCTCCCTTTGGGATACAGCTTTCTCGGCCTTCTCGATTTTCTTCTCCTGTTCCCCTATGGCTTTTGCATTTTCAATGAGAACATCCTTCTGCACAGAGATTTTCTCTTTCTGACTTTCGATGATAAAGTCCTGCTTTTCCAGATAGCCCCTGCCGCCATATGTCGGTTCAATCTGTAAGTGGAGATTATGCTTTGCACAGATACGGAAAAGCATCTTACGGCATTCCGCATCAAAGGTCTGTTTACGGTTGTTGTTCCTGCCTTTCTTTTTATCAGGATCAGGTAGTGGTACGCCTAATTCTTCAAGTGCCTTTTCCTGTTGCGGGCACAGTTCTCCATATATATTTTCACAGTCAAAAACGTGCCTTTCATGGATATGCGGAGTACCCTCGTCAAGATGTAATGCCCAATCAAGAATATGAACGTGTGAACCATATTTTTCTTCCATCTCTGCAAAAAATTCTGTCGCAATCTTGGCTAAAACTTCCCCCGATACAGACTCATCAACCGTACCGATTTGGTAAATGCTTTCTTCTGGACAGGTCTTGTTGTTCGCCAGCAAATCATTGACCGTCCTGTTGCGTTCGGTGTGCCTTGTTTTTTCGTTCCGCTCATTCTGTGCCTGTATATGATCTGCGTAATGTTCAAAGTAATAAAGCTGCTCAATCTTTTCAAAAGAATAATCGTTTTCTTTGTCATGCTCCCTTATTTTTGCGGACGAAAATCCTGTGTAACAGTCCCAATAAATATTCTGGTTTGCTCTGTCCGCATCTATATGCTCACTGTTCTCAATGTCAAACCTCCGGTCATTATGCTTGGGATTGTAAGCACCGTTTTTTCCTGCTCTGCCGTTATGTCTTGTCAGTTTCATTCAATCGTTATTTTCCTCCCTTCTTTCAAGTTTCTCTCCGACGGAAAATACCTGTCCACCTGCACGCAGGAAACAGGACATTTCCTCTCATTTTCTCCCAAAGCAGAGCTTGGGAGAAAGGCAGCTATGCTGCCAGTCCTGTCGATTTCAGCGTCAGGCAATACCCAGTACGAGCCGACGCAGGCGTCAACTCTACTGGGCAATGGCTGCCGCCCTTGACCTGCACAGGGAAGCTGCACTCCCTGTACCCTTGCACAAAGGGCTTGCGCCCTCTGTATTCCTCTCCGCATCAGCTTTCGCTTATGCGGTTTTTACCAAACTTCACTCTGAAATTTGGGTAAAAAATAAGCCGACACTCGATGCAGCTTTTTTATAAAAGTTTCGACTGTCGGCTAATATCTGCCCTTACGGACAGATACAATTTTGCTCACTATGTTACGCAAAAAACTGTAATATTTTTAGTCTGTCACATCAAAATAATTTTTACATTTCCACATGGTTACTTTTTGTACTGCGCATTTTCTCCAAGTTTTCCTTTTGTGCAGGAGATAATTCCCTCGGTCTGCCTATGCGCACATATTTCTTAGGCATTTCATAAGTTTTGCTGATTTCCGTCCATCGTTTGATACGGAAAACATCAGGGAACTCTTTTACCAGCGCATCCATTTTTCTGATCCATGCAGGATTGGAACTGTAAACCGTTGCCATACCCTCATCCGCATTCAGATTGATCACCACTTCCTGTTCATATCTTGTAAGGTTCATTCTTTCTCCTTCCACCCCCCTGTGCAGAGAGGTATCTTATTTAAATATTTTTGTTCTTACAAACTGTCCATTCAAGGACAAACTAAAGTTTTCCCTCCATATAAAATCGCCGTTTTCCCCTTATTTGTTCCTGCCAGTCCGCCTTTTGTGGCAAATGGCGTTTTCATGCAGCTTGGCAGGCTCATATTGCTTTGTCATCGCCTACTTTTCCGCTTGCAGTATCCTTTCGGACGGTCATTCAGTTTTCAATGTTCGTCTGTATAAGCATTATCACACAAAATCCCTTTCTTTCCCGTATTTCCCGAAATATGGAAATCCGGTATAAAAACACCAGATTTCCACAATACGGGAAATGCGCATTTTTTGTTATTCGACACAATTCTTACACATAAATATAAAATTTGTGGTAGAATGGAATTATCTGTTTTGAAGAAACACACAGTATTTATCTGATTGGAGCGATTGTCAATGAAATGTAAACTTACTTTGCCGGAAAAACTCAAAGACCTGCGTGTAGAACATGGTCTGAGCCTTGAACAGCTTGCAGATGCCACAGGAATATCCCGTTCTGCCCTCGGCACATATGAAACTGATGAAACAAGGGAGATAGGCGGGGAAAACCTACGCACACTTGCAGAATACTACCATGTGTCAGCGGATTACCTACTTGGCATAACAGATACCAAAAAAGCCGCCGATGCCGACCTGTCTGCGCTGAAGCTTGATGATGATACCGTAAGACTTCTCAAAGACGGGAACTTCAACCACCGCTTGTTGTGTGAGATTATCAAGCATCCAGCCTTTGAAAAATACATGGCAGACATTGAGATATATGTCAACGGGATTGCCACAAGCCAAATACACACCCTTAATTCCCTTGTAGACTTTGCCAGACAGCAGGTAATGGAAAATCATCACCCTGATGAGTACGAATATGCCCAAAGGGAGCTGAACGCCTGTTATGTGGACGAATACGAGTTTTTCCAGCACGTCATACAGTCCGATCTCGGTGAAATTATCAAAGACCTTCGGAAATCCCACGCAGGGGAAACGGAAACTGCACCTGAAACTTCCATCGTTGAAAATATCAAAAGTGACCTTGAAGCATACAAAAACTTCAAAGGCAGTCGCACCGAAAAAGATTTTGCCCTCATGTGCAAACGGCGGGGCATAAATTACTCCAAAGTGCCTGATAATGAAAAAATGGTAGTAATGCGCTTTCTGCGTCGCTCAAAGAATTTCAGGGGCTATTATGACTAAAGCGGAAACGCACAGCAGACATGATTGGCTGAATTGCCGGCTGATCGTGTCCCTGTTCTGTTTATTTTTGTTTTGGGCAGCCAACTCTTCAC
>DEPD01000137.1:14565-20663 GCA_002358575.1 Lachnospiraceae bacterium UBA3401
TTTTGATAATTTAAACCGTAGGACTGCGACGTACCCCTTGTGTCAGAGGTATTGTAAAGGTCTATCGTTTCCTTACCCAAAATTTCCGCCATCTCTTTTAAAGTGGTCTTTTCCTTCCCTCCGAGGAATAAGGTGGTATCACAATTCCCTTCAATGGTGTCAGCGTTGTCCTTATAAATCGCTTTAAGCTGTGACTTCGACTGCAAGATAATGGAAGCCGATATTTCCCGGCTCCGGATTGTGGCAATCAGCTTCTCAAACTTTGGTATCTGCCCGATGTTTGCAAACTCATCGAGTAAGCAGCGCACATGGACGGGCAATCTCCCATGATACACATCGTCCGCCCTGTCACAGAGCAGGTTAAAAAGCTGCGTATACATGATAGACACGATAAAATTGAACGTGTCATCGGTATCGGAAATAATGACAAACAACGCTGTCTTTTCATCCCCGATCATATCCAATCCCAACTCGTCATAGCTTGTCAGGTCACGCAGCTCCTTGATGTCAAAGGGGGCTAAACGTGCGCCACAGCTAATTAAAATGCTTTTCGCTGTCTTGCCTGTAACTATTTGTCAAGGACTTTTTCATCATTTTATATTGACAAATTTCAATATGTGAATATAATGGTGGTATAAACAGAATTTTAGGGAGGTGTCAAAACTGATTGATGAAGTAAAGATACCAATAATATTTAAGGCATTTTGTGATGAAAACCGTATTCAAATTTTGAAACAGTTAATTACGGGAGAGAAGTGTGCCTGTGTTTTGTTAGACAGTCTGCATATATCACAACCCACATTATCACATCACATGAAAATTCTTTGTGCTTCGGGTATCGTGGTTATGAGGAAAGAACAAAAATGGGCGCACTATTCAATATCGCAAGAGGGAATTGCTTATGCGATTAACTATCTTCAATCCCTTACAACATTAAATGGCTCAAATGAAAATAAACCATGTTGTGATAAGTAGTATTTTTTATGTCACACATGGTTTTCAAGAAAGAAACACATTGATACATTTCAATATTTCTATAAGTGGAGGTTAATTATGGAAACATTAAAAACAGGTTGGAATTTCTTTCAAGATGAAATTCTTGGTATGCAATGGTTAAATCGAATGATAGGAAGTCTGCTTGATACCCTCGGTTTAGATGTTACGGATAAAATTGGCGGCAGTATTCAGTTTTTTCTCTATGACACCGTTAAAATCATGGTGCTTTTAGGTGTTTTGATTTTGCTCATTTCGTATATTCGGAGTTATTTCCCGCCGGAAAGAACAAAGAAAATACTCGGCAGATTTCATGGTATCGGTGCAAACATTATTGCCGCTTTGCTTGGAACAGTGACACCGTTTTGCTCCTGTTCATCAATCCCGCTTTTTATCGGCTTTACAAGTGCAGGACTGCCATTAGGGGTAACATTTTCCTTTTTGATTTCTTCCCCTATGGTTGACTTAGGCTCACTTGTACTGCTAATGAGTATATTCGGTTGGAAAGTTGCAGTAACTTATGTCATACTTGGGCTTGTGATTGCCGTTGCGGGTGGTACTATGATTGAAAAATTACACCTTGAAAACTATGTGGAAGAATTTATACGTAGCGGAAAATCTGTTGATGTTGAACAGGAGGAACTTCGCTTCAAAGACCGCATGAAATACGCATGGGAACAGGTTGTATCTACGGCGAAAAAAGTCATACTATATGTACTGGTCGGTGTTGCTATCGGCGCATTTATCCATAACTGGATACCCGAAGATTTTATTGTGCGTGTTCTTGGAACGGGCAATCCTTTAGGAGTTTTCATTGCCACGATTGCGGGAGTTCCCATGTATGCTGACATATTTGGCACAATCCCGATTGCCGAGGCACTGTTGGCAAAGGGCGCACAACTTGGAGTTGTCCTGTCCTTTATGATGGGCGTAACAACCCTGTCCTTACCGTCTATGATTATGCTGCGTAAAGCTGTCAAGCCTAAGCTGCTTGCTATATTTATTGCAATCTGCACGATTGGCATTATCCTTGTTGGCTATTTCTTCAATGCAATTCAATTCCTGCTCATATAATTGCTTGGGGAAATCAAATATAAATCAAAACATGGAGGTAAATTTATTATGGCACTATTTGGAAAAAAGAAAGAAGAAAAGAAAGTTCCTGTCTGCGGTTGCAATTCCGGCTGTCCTGCGCCCGAAGCAACAGAAAGCACAAGCGGTTGCTGTTCCGAAGCGCAAAACGGTATTTGTTGTATCAAGGTTTTAGGTTCGGGGTGTGCGTCCTGCCATGCACTATATGAAAACACAAAGGAAGCTGTTCAAAAAATGGGGCTTTTGATAGAAGTGGAATATGTAACTGATATGCAGAAAATCATGGAATATGGCGTTATGAGTATGCCCGCACTTGTCGTAAATGAGAAAGTTGTGTCTATGGGTAAAGTATTGAAATCCGCTGATATAGAAAAATTGCTTCGTAAATAAAGTTTCTAAAATGGAATTATTGAAAAGGTGGATATAAGTAATGAGTTGTCCAAATGTAAAAGTTTGTGCCTGTCCGAAAAGGACTTGTCCAAACAACGGAAAATGTTGTGCTTGCGTTATCAAGCATAGGGAAACTGACAGTTTGCCATACTGCCTGTTTCCAAACAATAACGGCGATAAAAGCAATAGAAATCACTATGAAATGTTAAAAAGGCGTTTCGGAGGATAAAGGCAGGTGGTAGCATGGGAAAATGTTAATACTGACATTTAATGACAATGAGGAAAAGGCGGTTGAGAAAGTCCTAGCGGCATTAGCTGATGAAATCAAATTTGAAGTATTACAGTCTTTTTCCTCTCCCATGTTATCCTATTCGGGGCTCGAAATACGGCAGTACCAACGGCGTGTGCTTCGGAATGGTAAAGACGTAAAACTTACTCGTCTTGAATATGGTACACTTGTTTTTCTCGCTTCAAGTCCAAACAGGGTATTTACGCAATCGCAAATCTTTGAAGCTGTTTGGAGCATGGATAGCAATAGCTGTCATTCAAGCGTTGCAAATGTGATATATAATCTGCGGAAAAAGATTGAGCCGGATAGTAAAAACCCGACTTATATAAAAACTGTTCTAGGCATTGGTTACAAGTTCAATGCTGACAATGAAGGGGAATGAAGGTATACTGCCTGTCATTCCCCTGTCTGATATAGATTATTATTTTATCCGGCATTGCTTGGGATTGGTACAGTCGTTAATGATAATCCGTTTCAGCTTGTCATATGCGCCCTCTGTGCTTGTCTTACTGAAATGCAACGATACCTCGTAGGTGGTCTTGCCTATGGTCTTTCTTATCCGTTGCGGGTTACTGGCAGTAGTATTGTCTGTTTCCTGCATATGGTCTTTCCTTTCTGTTTTGGGGTAAAAAAATAGCGGCAAAACTGTGATAGCTTTACCGCTGTTGATGATACATAGCCGACTGGATCACAATGACACATCATGCGTTTTTGACTTCTCCTTTCTCTGTTCTGTCGACGGTATCGCCTGTTCTACACAACGCTTGACGGTTTCAGCTTCAGCAACTTCTTCTTTCAGACTTCGCATTTCCCGATAAAGGCGGTCTTTTTGTGCGGTTAGGTCTGTAACCTCGGCTTTCCATGCTTTCGGTCTTAGCTTGGTGTCGCTCCCTAAATGCTCTTTCAGATACCGTTCCGCTCGGTCATACAGTGCAAGTTCGGTACGGTAGCGTTCCGCATAGTCCTCCTGCTTTTTCGGCTTGGTCTGTTTGTAGGTCTTGTGGTATTCCCGATATTGCAGATACTTTTCCGCTTGGTCTATCAGTTCTTTCCGCTCATGGAGTAGCTTTTCCGTCTGCTTTATCTCGCTGTTTGTATTCCAGTACCGCTTTTTCATTTTCGATAGCGTTTCCTGCAACTCGGACAGGGTGGAAATGTTGTTGCCTTGCAAGAAGCTGACCGCCTTTGCAAAACTCTTTAGGTCTTTTATCTTCCCGTAGCGACTGTTTGGCTGTCCTGCCTGTTGCATGGCAGTATTCAGCAGTTCAAGGAGCGTGGGCGGCTGTTGGGAATGGAGAGGAACGGAAGGGAAAGGATTGACGGATTGATTTTCCTTTACCCATTTTCCAAGTTCCGCAATCCTGCGCCTTACTTCTTTCAGCAGTCGGTTCTGCTCCCTTATCAGACGGTTTTTTTCGCCTTTCTCGGTCACAATCCCCCTGCGCTCCATTTGGGTAGCGGAAACGCCCATGTGTACGGTCGGTATCTGCTCAACGCCCTGCCGCTCATAGGAACGGTGGTCTATCCTCTGCGGGATATTCTGCCCTGCAAGGTACTTGTTCGTAACGTCTGCCCATGCCTGCCGCCACAACTCGGCTTTGTCTTTGCCGTTCCAGTCTGTGAGGTCAACTTTTCTCGTTTTGAAACTGCCGTTTTTCAGTTTTATCCGCTGACCGTTTTTGTCTAAGATGTATTCCTTTTTTGATTTTGCGCCCCATTCGCCGGACTGTTCCAGTGGTCGCATGGTAAGCATGATGTGGGCGTGTGGGTTTCCGTTTTTCTTGTCATGGATTGCTATGTCCGCACACATTCCGTCTGACACAAAATTAGCCTGCACATACTCACGCACAAGCTGTATCTGTTTCTCCCTGTCAAGTTCAACGGGGAGTGCGACTTCAATCTCCCTTGCAAGCTGTGAGTTCTTTGCCTTTTCGATTTTCTCAACGGCGTTCCAAAGGGTGGAGCGGTCTGCAAAGTCGGGCGGGGCGTGGGGCGGTAGCAGTATCTCTGTGTGGACTATCCCCCTTTTCCTTGTGAAGTCATGGGTAATGCCGTCATATTCGTTTTTGAGTATCTCGCCGCTTCGGTATGCTGACGCTCCAACGGCTGACATTCCCTTGCCCCTGCTGATTATCTTGATTGTGCAATGGTAAATCGCCACGCTTTCAGCCTCCTTTCGGGTGGCACATTTTAGACTTTGTGGACAGTTATGCCCCGCACTTTGGGGTATAACTGTACGCAAAGTTCACTAAAGGGTAGGGCGGAACGCCCGTAGGGGAATTGTCGTTTCCCCTGTTGGCTGTCGCTAGACAGACAATGTCCTCTGCAAGAGCCCTCGGAGAGCGCACACACCCGCAAGGGTGTATAAGTGCGCCCTTGTCAGAACAAGGGAGATTTAATTCTCCCCCTTTGGCTTTTGTGTACGGCGTAAAAATTCCTGCGCCTGCGGTGTCTGTAAGGCGGTTTCAAGCAAACCCTTTATCTGCTCGTTTGTGTACTGCTCTGGCTGTTCCAATAGGCTTTCCAGTATCGCCCCACGTTCCACAAGGCGGTGCGTCCTTATTTTACGTTCCTCGTTCTTTTTCTGATTGAGCAGTTTTTTCTTCCTGTTCTGCAACTGCCTTATTTCTTCCTCGGCTTTTGCAATCTGTTCGTTGATGTTTCCCATGCGTTCCCCTCCTTTCTGCGCTGTGGCTGTTTGTAGGATATTTGTGTAAAAGAAAAAGACATCTTCATGCTTGAAAATGCCTTTTTCAGATACGCAACTATTTAGTTTGGTGTGATTAAAGTTTATGTACTTCCGACATAAGCCGTATGCCGTCATGCAGTCCCAACCTGTATGCAACTTTGCCGTATGCCGCCCCGTTTGCGTTTATGGCGCAGATTACTTTGTCAACAATGTGTTTCTGTTCTCTGTCCAGTCCCGCCTTGTCCAGTTCATCATATGCCTTATCCTGCTCTTTCAGAGTGGTGCGGTAACGCCTGTCTTTTTTGGTGGCTCTGTCTATGGCTTTGTGCGTCCTTATCCTTACAAGTAATTCCAACAAGTTTTTTGCTTTTTTCATGCCGTTATTTACTGTCCTTTCCAGTGAAGATTTCAAATGAGAACATCATGCCTAATCTGAACGCATATGAAAAGTTTGCATACTCAATCATTGCTTCATACTCCGTAATCTGCTTGTTCCATTCTTTGAAACGCACCCTGTCTTTTTCGGGAAGTTGGTTTTCAAAATACTCTCGTCCGTCCCCGATTGCTTTGGCAAGAGGGCGGTATTCCATTTCCGGCGGGATAATTTTTTCTACGGGTGCGATTTCCCATATGCACTAACTTTAC
>DEPD01000050.1 GCA_002358575.1 Lachnospiraceae bacterium UBA3401
AAAGTTAGTGCATATGGGGTAATCTCCCGCAGGAACATGATTTCATTATATTCCCTGTCCGATTCAAATCCCATTGTCTTTGCAAGCTGTGCGCTTTCCTTGTTGCCCTTAAACTTTCTGCACGCAAGGCGGAACGAATCCACAAACAGCTAGGCAGGAAACAGCTTTCGGGGGTTGTTTACCATACTTGGGGAGCTACTCAATTCATTTAAGGAAATCATCATAGACGGATTGTGCTGGTTTCCCCGCCTTATGCGGTGGCAGACCTCAAAGGGCGAAGCTTCCCCTGTATTTGAAGATTACAGGAATGAAGGCTATTATTATCGTTTGAAATCCTATATGGATATCCACACAAGGCAGGAATACCCAAAGGAACTGATACAGCCGGAAATCAAGCCTGAAAACCACACAGGAACAATAGAGCAGTTAGCGCAGAATGTGGAGGCTGTCGAAAGGCAGGTACAGTTTAAGGGGATAAAAATGAGCCGGAATCATATGTATTAAAGCTAACAAATATAAGGCAGTGGGGACTTAATTTTAAAATCTTATAGCTCACAAAAGAACATTTTCGCTTTCTGAAAATGTCCTTTGCATTGAATGGATAATTGGAAACACCATCTATGAGGTATCATTCAATTAGTGCGACAACTCCATACATATTTAATGAAATCTGTTTTTCAGCTCATCTAAAAGTAATTCTGCAATCGGTGTAAATACCTGATATTTTTTCCAAATGATATACATTTTTGTTTCGAGCCGTGGAAAGAGAGGGCGAAAACACAGACCGCTGTCATCGCCTGTATTCATTAACCGGTCAAAGGTCAGCATACCTCCAAGTCCTTCTTCTACAAATACGCCGCCGTTGTAACAAAGATTTATTGTACCGCTTAGATTTAACTGGTCGGCGTTTTCTCCGCACCACCGTGCAATATCAAATTTCATGCCCTGTTCAGAACAAATCAGGTCTATTCCGATTAAATCTGCAAAAACAATCTCCTTTTTTTCTGCCAGCGGATGGTCTTTTCGGATTGCAAGCCCCCCAATGTCTGCCCCTGGTATTTCGATATAATTGTACCTTTCGAGATTCGGCGGCTCTACGATAAAAGCAAAGTCAATCAGTCCCCGGTCTAAGCGTTCCACTACCTGTTCCGTATTTCCGCTTGTAAGATGGTAGCGGAAACGAGGATAAGCTTCTTTGAAATCCTTAATTACCCGTGCCAGATATTTTATCTGATGTGATTCGGCACACCCTATATGAACCTCTCCCCCGGTAATGTTATCAAGTTCCCGGAATTCGCTGGTAGTTTTATCTACCATTGTGAGTATATCTTCTGCCCGCTTTCGCAGAAGCATTCCCTCGTCCGTCAGGCTGACACTGGTACTGCCCCTGTAAAACAACTTTTTTCCGAGTTCGGATTCCAATTCTTTCATTTGTTTCGATAAAGTGGGCTGGGAAACATGAAGTGTTTCTGCCGCACGGGACATATTGCTTTCTCTTGCAATTTCTAAAAAATAACGCAAAACACGAATTTCCATACCTTCCTCCTTGTTGTTTTTATCCAGTATAACACAGCTATGATATTCTTAACAAGAATATCATGATATGAAATATATATATTAGACATATCAGTAAATATGCGTATAATAACAGGCATAGGAGGTGCAATGAATGTCAGAGGCATCAGATACAATGGGAATCCTGCATCAGAATCTGATTGACGCAGGGTGCAGCAAAGATTTAATTGAAACCTGTATGGAGCTTGCAAAAGAAAATAAGTGGAAATGCCTTTTGCCTCTGCTCTCCAAACAAAGAATTAATTTGCTGGATTCGGTGCATAACGGACAAAAGCAGATAGACTGTCTGGATTTCCTTGTTTACAGCATTAACAAAAAACATATTTAGGAGGATTTGTGTAATGGAAGCAAAATTGAATCAGATTCAGGAACTGAATCTTGTACAGGAATGGGATAAGACTTTCCCCAAAAGCGAAAAAGTAAATCACAGCAAAGTTACTTTCCACAATCGCTACGGAATTACTTTGGCGGCAGATATGTATATGCCGAAGAATGCAGAGGGTAAATTGCCCGCTATCGCCGTATGCGGTCCATTCGGTGCGGTCAAGGAGCAGTCGGCGGGCCTGTATGCACAGACAATGGCAGAAAGAGGATTTCTGACGATTGCATTTGATCCCTCTTTCACAGGTGAAAGCGGCGGCGAGCCTCGCTATATGGCTTCGCCCGACATCAACACAGAGGATTTCATGGCGGCGGTGGATTTCCTTTCATTACAGGATATTGTTGATTCGGAGAAAATCGGTATTATCGGTATCTGCGGCTGGGGCGGCATGGCAATCAATACAGCGGCGCTCGATACCCGTGTCAAAGCAACGGTTGCCTCTACAATGTATGATATGAGCCGTGTCAATGCCAACGGATATTTCGACAGCGAAAACAGCGAGGAAGTCCGCTACGAGAAACGCAAGGCAATGAATGCGCAGCGGCTTGAAGATTACAAAAATCGCACCTATGCTCTCGGCGGCGGTGTGGCTGATCCTATGCCAGAGGATGCTCCGTGGTATTTCAAAGACTATCACGCTTACTATAAAACGGAGCGTGGTTATCACCCTCGTTCTCTGAACTCAAACGGTGGTTGGAATGTGATTGGCTGTCAGTCCTTTATGAATATGCCGATTCTCCAGTACAGCAATGAAATCCGAAGTGCGGTAATGGTACTTCATGGGGACAAGGCGCATTCCTGCTATTTTGGCAAGGACGCTTATGCCGCTATGATCAATGGGAACAAATATCAGGATAATAAAGAACTCTTGCTTGTTCCGGGAGCAAGCCATACGGATTTGTACGACCAAACAGATATTATCCCATTTGACAAGCTGGAAGAATTCTTTCATAAGAACCTGAAATAATTTCATTATGATAGGGCGCAGCGCATATGGGCAGCGTCTTATCTGCCAACAGAAACGAGAGGAGACTCAATATGCGTATTCTTGTGTTAAACGGAAGTCCCCGTTCAAAGGGCAATACGAAGCAAATGGTTGAGGCGTTTCGGGCAGGGGCAGAAGCTGCCGGGCATCAGGTCGATGTGGCGGACGTGTGCCGAATGAAGATAAACGGCTGTCTTGCCTGCGAATACTGCCACACAAAAGGAAACGGCATTTGCATCCAAAAAGATGATATGCAGGAAATTTATGATTTGCTGAAAGCAGCGGAAATGCTTGTGATTGCTTCTCCGATTTATTATCATGGCGTATCTGGACAGCTTAAATGCGTATTGGACAGATTTTATTCTGCCGCTTATCCGAGAAAACCGAAAAATTTAAAAAAGGTCGCCATGTTTTTAAGCTCAGGCGATGCGGATATGTATGAGGGGGCAATGTTTTCCTATCAGGGGGATTTCCTCGACTATCTCGGACTGGAAGATATGGGGGTATTTACGACCCACGGTTCGGAAAACGGCTCAGCGGCTAAATTAGATGAACTTAGAAATTTTGGTGCGTCTCTTTCATGCACCACACATAAAAAGGAGATAAAATTATGTTAGGAAATTTTACTTACTGTAATCCCACAAAACTTTACTTTGGTCAAAACGCTCTGGATGGTTTGAACGAAGAACTGCCGAAATACGGTAAAAACATAATGCTTGTTTACGGTGGCGGCTCAATTAAAAAGAACGGTATTTATGATAAGGTCGTTGAGATTCTAAAGGCAAACGGAAAAGAGGTCTACGAAGACGCAGGTGTAATGCCTAACCCTACTGTGGAAAAATTAAACGAGGGCATAGAGCGGGCAAAAGCTGCAAAGGCTGACTTGATTCTTGCTGTTGGCGGCGGCTCGGTATGCGACTATGCAAAAGCGGTTTCCGTATCGGTAAACTGCAACGACAACGCTTGGGATAAATACTTTATCCGTTTTGATGATGTAACCTGCGATATTATTCCCGTCGGTTGCGTGCTTACAATGGTGGGTACTGGCAGCGAAATGAACGGCGGCTCTGTGATTACCAATCACGAACAAAAACTCAAAATCGGACACATATTCGGAGAAAATGTATTTCCAAAGTTCTCAATACTGAATCCTAAATTTACTTACACTCTGCCGAAGTATCAAATGGTATCCGGTATATATGATATTATGTCGCACATTTTGGAGCAGTATTTTTCGGGAACGGACGACAATACAAGCGATTACATCATGGAAGGTCTGCTTCGTTCTCTGATTCACAGCGCCGATATTGCCGTTGAAAATCCAACCGATTACGAAGCACGCTCTAACATTATGTGGATAGCAACATGGGCGCTCAATACCCTTGTGGCAAAAGGAAAAACCACCGATTGGATGGTGCATATGCTCGGACAGGGAGTAGCCGCCCATACGGACGCTACACATGGCATGACGCTTGCGGCTGTTTCCATGCCATATTACCGTTATATCCTGTCTTACGGAACGGCAAAGTTTGCCCGCTATGCCGAGAACGTATGGAATGTAAATCCTGAGGGTAAGACGGAAATTCAAGTTGCAAACGAAGGACTTGACGCTATGGAAGCGTGGATGAAGAAAATCGGGCTTGTTATGAATATTACCGAGCTGGGCGCTGCGGAAGCTATGCTGGATGGAATGGTAAAAAGCACGCTGATTATGGACGGTGGCTATAAAGTGATGGATGCAGACGATATTCGAGCCGTATTACAGGCGAGCTTTTAAGAGAAGTTTGAGGATGAAACGGAGGCAAGAAAAATGAAAAAAGTAACAACGGCACTATTATGTGCATTCGTTTTGCTTGCATTTGCAGGATGTAACGGCAATACGCAAAAAACCGGTGATTTTTCATTTCATGATAATTCTGCTCAAAGTACCCAAAATCAAAATGGTACTGAACAAAATAATTCAGGTCAGGACGATGCGGATCAGAATGCGGCGGATTCCAAGCAGGATGAAAATTCCAAAATTTTAATTGCATACTTTTCCCGTGTAGGAAACACAGATTTTCCTGCCGGAGTAGACGCTGCTGCTTCCGCAAGTCTGATTGTGAAGGACAGCGAGATGTACGGAAACACTCAGTACATTGCCACGCTGATTCAGAGAGCCACAGGCGGAGATCTATTTTTAATTGAAACCGAAAAAAAGTATCCCGCTGATTATGATGCTACTGACCGGCAAGGCGCTAAGGAAAGCAAAGAAAAGTCCCGACCGAAACTTGCTTCTCATATAGAGAATATGGATGAGTACGATACAGTGTATCTTGGTTTTCCAAACTGGTACTACGGAATGCCAATGGCAGTATATTCTTTCTTGGAAGAATATGATCTTTCAGGCAAAACAATTATTCCCTTCGTTACCAGCGGTGGAAGCGGTTTTTCAGATGCCATATCGGAAATTCAGAGCATACAGTCAGATGCAGCAGTACTGTCAGAAGGATATAAGGTAACACATTCAAAAGTGAGCGATGTGACTTTTGAGGATGTTGAAGAATGGATTAACAGCTTAAACAAATAATCGTTTCCTGTAATAGGTGGTGAGAAAGATGAAAAGAAAACAGCTTGTAAAAATAGCGGTAGACATCGCAATGACAGCGGTACTCTTGCTTTTGATGACATATGAGCTGATTGGGCAAGTATCCCATGAACTGCTTGGTATCATTATGTTTATGTTTTTTATTCTGCACCATATTTTAAATAGCAGATGGACGAAAAATTTGATTAAGGGCAAATATACTGCCCTGCGAACTCTGCAAACCGTACTTGTTGGGTTGGTTTTGCTTTCAATGGCAGGCTCTGTATTCAGCGGCGTAATTTTATCCCGTCATATATTTTTGTTCCTGCCATTCGGCAATGGATTGTCATTTACGAGAAATATGCATATGCTCTCAGCTTATTGGGGATTTATTTTTATGAGCCTTCACCTTGGATTTCATTGGAATATGATGATGGGAATGGCAAAACGGCTGACAAAAAATTCGTCTGCTATGCGGACATGGGTGTTTCGTATCATTGCCCTGATAATTGCAGGATATGGTGTGTATGCGTTTGTAAAACGGGATATCGGCAGTTATTTACTGCTTCAAAATCAATTTGCATTTTTTGATTTTGAGGAACCGATAATACAGTTTCTTTTGGACTACATAGCGGTGATGGGACTGTTTACAGCAATAGGACATTATACATCTGGCATAATCAGAAAATGCAAAGGAACGAAAAAACAAGAAAAGCAGAAAGGACGGTCATCATGAATCGAAAGACTGTTGTAAAAATACCAACGCTTATTTTGGTTATCACTTTCTTTATATCTGTGATGACCAGTTGCAGTATGAAAGACGCAAAATCAACAGAAACAAGCACTAAAACAGAAATAAAAACAGACACAATCCAGACCTCAGATTCATCAACAATCAATTCTGCGGAAACGTCTCAGATACAGACGCTTCCTTATGACGGTAATTATCCGCAGCATAAAGCCTATGGTACAGGGATTGGTGCAATGCCGGGGCGTGTGGTATGGTCGCATAACCCTGACTCCGTAGAATGGGATGGTAGCGGTTATTGGTGGGAAACGGAACATTTTGACGAAGCGGTTATTCTGCAAATGGTGAATGACAGTATCGCTTCTCTCGGAAGCAGGAATACGGCGAAAGACGGATGGGACGCATTGTTTTCGGCAAATAACAATGCCCGTAATCGGAACGGTGGTTATGTGACGGGCGAAAAAATTGCAATCAAGGCAAACATCAACGGCTCGGCGGTATTTGATGATGATACTTCCGGCAAAACACAGATGAGCTATACCAATCCTGTACTTTTGAAAGTGCTGCTTACCTCTCTTGTAAAAGAGGGCGGCGTGAATCCGTCTGACATTACCGTTTATGATGTGTCCCGCCTATTTCCCGATTATATGGTCGAAATGTGTACTGTCAAAGAATTAAAGGGCGTTCAGTTTGTCGGTCGAGGCAACGGGGTGGCGGATGAAAATGCACCGATCAACTGGTCGCAGAAATTCAGCGGTAAAGTAAACTATTTGCCAACCTGTGTGACCAAGGCTGCCTATGTGATCAATCTTGCAAATCTGAAAGGACACAGTTATGGCATTACATTATGCGGCAAAAATCATTTTGGCTCTTTTATCAATGGAAATAGGATGCGTCCGCCGGAAGGAGCAAACCTGCACCAGTGGCTGACAAAATCGGAAATGGGCATTTACAGCCCTCTTGTAGACTTAATGGCGAACGCTGGTCTCGGCGGCAAGACCGTTTTGTATATGCTGGATGCTTTCATCTGCGCACCAAGCGAGGGTGATTCTATTACCGCTGAAAATTCCAAGTGGCAACAGGCGCCGTTTAACGGAAACTATACCTCAAGCATTTTTGTGTCACAAGACCCGGTGGCAATTGATTCTGTCGGTGCAGATTTTCTCAATAATGAACCAGCTGTAACAGGAAATAACCGTTCGGCGGCAGACATTACCAACGAAAATTATCTGCACGAAGCGGGACTTGTGGGAAATGCACCGTCAGGAACAATTTACACAGACGGCAACGGTCATGCTGTTACCAATCTCGGCGTGCATGAGCATTGGAATAATTCCGAACAAAAGCTATACTCACGGAATCTTGGAAAAGAAGAAGGAATAGAACTTGTGCAAATAAAATGACTCCATATTTTCAAAAATGGAGTGGCGTTATTATCGGACGAGCCATCATTTTAGATTGATGGAAGGCTGACTAAGTGAAAATGTCGGGGAATGGCGCTATAATAAGCTGCCATTCCCCGACATTTTTCGTATGGAGATTTAATACAATTCCAAGGAATCTTCCGCATTTACCCATAGTTGCATACCGCCCTCAAGATATAGTCTTGCATATTCCAGAGGTTTATCTATTGCCAAAGCATTTAAGGCACATTCGGAACATGGCGTTGTTTTTAATCCTTCTTCCGCTTTGCTGCAATCTATCGGCAAGAAATCGCCTGCATAAGTATATATGTCAATGCTGTTATGGTTGATGTTATATGTTGCATAAATAATATTCATTTTTATTTATCTTCTTTCTTTAAAAATTTTGAAAGCATTTCAATCAGTTCACCATGCCTGTTCATTTTGTGTTATAATGTTTTATGTGATTTTGTCTCTCTCATTTTTTCCCTTATCAGGGTTCGTAATGCCCTGTGGGAAGATATAACACAAGGGAAACTTTGAGGGAAAGCTCACCTGCGATAAACTTAGTATTTTCAAGGGTTATCGGGCTTTTTAATAACAAAATATAACAGCTAATATTTCCCTTGAAAATCATCAGATCACAATCGGAATTTGTGCAGAAATGATAAATGAGTGAATATATACAATAATTAGTGGAATTAATTCCCGAAAAGGACAGATTGAAACTTGTAAAAATGAAGCCGAAAAATTTTATAAAACACATTCTCTTAACGAATGTTTCTGCATGGGGCATGAACTGTATAAATCTGATAACTTTTAGATACAAGAAGTGGGTGTTTTCCTGTTTGGATATGCGGCTCACGAAAATGTGGATGCCCTATTATTCTTGAAAAACACAGTCAGTCAAAATGATAGTTGGAAAGTACAGGAAATTTTGGCTATGGCATTTGATAATCACTGTAAGATTATCGGATATGAAACAGCTCTGCCAATTATCCAGGAATGGTTAGACAGTGATTGTGCCAATGTGCGGCGAGCTGTATCAGAAGGATTAAGAGTATGGACGAGCCGCCCATATTTTAAAGACAATCCACAGGTAGCCATTGAATTGTTAGCTGCCCACAAATCTGACGAGAGCGCATATGTACGAAAGTCAATCGGCAATGCTATACGGGATATAAGCAAGAAACACAGCAAGTTAGTTTCTGCAGAATTAAGTACATGGGATTTATCATCAAAAGAAATACATCAGGTTTATAAATTGGCAAGCGAATTTTTAGATATAGATAAAAAATAAAATTCCAGTTTTAGGGAGGATTAGATGTTAAAAAGATACAAGTTAAGTTTTGAAATTTGGGGATTGCTGCTATTCTTGATTGTTATGATACCGAATTTTATTTGGTTTGCTATCCCTGCGCCAAACGATATACTAAGAGCAGAATCAATTACAGAAATGGTCGATACAGTAGCTTCTGTATGTCAAATATTGATGATTGTTTCTATATGTATTTTTAGAAACAGAGAGAGAGTAAAAAGTTGTGTATATCCCCTTTTGTTATTATGGTAATAGTTTGCTATTTACTGTATGTGGCAAGCTGGATAGCTTACTATAATGGTATGACAAATGCGATTGTAATATTAGGATTGACTATTCCACCCCGTTTAGCATTTTTGTTTTTTGTGATTGATAGAAAAAATGGTATAGCTTTAATTCCTGTTTCAATTTTTACAATTTGTCATTTGGTATATGGAGTAGTAAACTTTATAGTTTGATAAATTTTAGTTTTTATGTGAGGAATGCTATGAGAAAGAGGAAAAGAGTTGTGAAAGTAATTTTTGTTGTGATTGTTGCAGTGCTTATCGGGAGCCGCCCCATAAGCACTAACTTCTGCATATTCATAAATTTTATGTTA
>DEPD01000181.1:0-1266 GCA_002358575.1 Lachnospiraceae bacterium UBA3401
TAGACAATGGGTAGTTCACAATGAATGACCATATCCATATATGTTATAATTACTGCTTTAGGAAAAGTAGATTTGCTATTTGGTAATGTGGCAGTCAATGAAAATAAAGGATTATGGAGGTATGACATGGAAGGACAGAAGTTTTATGGGTATATGAGATGCAGTAGCAGGGAGCAAAATGAGGACAGGTAGTTGATCGCACTGAAAGAGATGGGCATTTCAGAAAAACAGATTTATATGGATAAACAAAGCAGTCGGGAAGGGATTTTGACAGACCACAATATAAAAAATTATTGCGGAAACTAGATAACAATTCTGTCCTATTTGTGAAGTCCATTGACCGCCTGGGGAGAAATTATGCAGATTTGAATGAGCAGTGGCGAATTATCACAAAAGAAAAGGGGGCGGATATTGTTGTGATTGATATGCCAATCCTTGATACCAGACGGGACAAAAACCTGCTGGGAACATTTATCAGTGATATCGTACTTGTGCTACTGAGCTATATTGCGGAAAATGAACGCATCAATATTAGACAAAGACAGGCAGAGGGGATTGCAGCGGCAAAAGCAAGGGGCGTGAAGTTTGGAAGACCAGCGATTCCTTTACCGAACAACTTTTACGAGGTACATAAGCAGTGGAGGAATAAGGAACTGACATTAGAACAGGCGGCGAAAGCATGCAGCCTGTCGGTGAGCACATTTTATGATAAAGCAAGAAAATTTGAAAAGGTCTGATTTCCAGATTATATTGAAAATCCGAAAAAGTGTACAATGCAGGAATTACAGCTCAGGAGGCAGGACTTCCGCTAATAAGCAACTTGTAAAAAATAATCGGAGGCAACATTAGGGGCGTAAGTCTGTTATATGGTCTACGCTCTGATTTCATGCGCAGACCTATGAAAAGAAAATGTTAAAACGACGCATGATTCAGATGTAAAAAATATTGGAACAGACTAATCATGTGGGTATTGGATAAATTATAATGAATTAAGAACTTATGAAGCAACGGCATGATGTTAGGGGGTTCTTATTGACGAAAGTATTTAATTTATATGGTTTTATGTACAAAAAAACACTTTAGATAGCTAAAGTGCTTTTTTATTACAACTCTATATAACACTATATCATAATTGAAAATATAAGTCTAGTAATTTTTTTATTAAATTATATAATAAGATTACAGTTTGGTTACTTTTCACCCGCACTATGTACTTGCTGCATGGCCTCGGAGTCGGTGCCAAAATGCCTGCTTTGTGGCATTTTG
>DEPD01000181.1:1598-5524 GCA_002358575.1 Lachnospiraceae bacterium UBA3401
ATTTTGTGTGCATCAATTGTTGCTTTTCACGGGTTAGGAATGCGTATGTACTGCGTATTCCTAACCCGTGAAAATATGATTCAGGATTGAGGGGGGCATTTTTGTGAAGCAAAATTTTAAATGTCGCCACGAATCGTTGCTATGAGTGTTCCCCGCTAAAATCAGATGGGGCGTGAATAGTTACCGAATTCTGTCGTGCAAAAATAATACAGATGGTCTTAACACGTGTCTTTGGCATTATTTTTATGCACACGCACACCCAAAGGGAGTTTTATTGTATTATAAAGCATGATAAAATTGCAACAGAACAATCACAATACGTAACCCCGAAATGGGAAGTGCGTATGCAAATCCAGTAAATGGGCAAGAACAAAAGTTCTTAGAAAGGTATGGGTACGATATGTCGGAGCACAAGATGACAGAGAGCAAAGAATGGCAACAGGAAGTGGCGCATTTAAAGGAATGCAGGGCGCTCATTGCCGCAAATATAGCGGAGTATGAACAGCAGTATGAGGAACGCCATAAGGAGACAAAGATGTTGTTTGATGAGGTGCAGAGCGGTAATGTGGAGCTTTATGACCAGATGATGACTTCTCGCAGTCTTGAAGAACACAGTTTAAATCAATTAAACAAAAATCAGGCAGCATATGAGAAGCCCTTTTTTGGCAGGATTGATTATCGCAATCTGGACGAGCGATTATTTGAGTCAATCTATATTGGAAAGCATGGTGTCCTGCGCGATAAGACTGATGTAGAAATTGTGGATTGGCGGGCTCCAATCTCAACTGTGTACTATGAGAATGAATTGGGCAGAGGGACTTACAGCATTCCTGATAGTCAAAACGACGGCAAGGGGCGTGAATATCGCATTGACCTAAGTTTGAAACGAACATATGATATTGAAAAAGAGCATCTGCAAGGTTTTTACGATAGCGATGTGGCAGCAAATGATGAGTTGTTAGTGAAGTATTTGAGCAAAAACAGAGATGCGGTACTCGGTGATATTATTGCAACAATCCAAAAAGAACAAAATGGGATTATACGAGAAAGTCCATTTCACAACATTATTGTGCAAGGGGTTGCCGGTAGTGGGAAGACAACAGTAGCAATGCATCGAATTTCTTATATTATGTACAATTACAAGGAGCGTTTTACTTCCAATGAATTTTGTATTGTAGGTGGAAGTGATATTTTGATTGACTACATTACAGGCGGGTTGCCAGAGCTAGAAGTGTATGATGTGAAACATATGCGCATGGATGAGCTGTTGGTCCATTTATTGAAGAAGGAATGGAAGAAAAAATATAAGGTGATTTCTCCGTCGTCAAACTTTGCATGGAAGAGTAAGATGTTGTTTGCATCAGAGTTAGAACAGCATATGCAACGGTTACGGGAACATATCCTTGGCAATTGTGTGGTGTATGATGAGGAACTTGGTATGCTGCTGTCACAGAAAAACAATGATGGTTTTATAAAGGGAAACCCTAATTATTCTATCAATCGACTTTTGGTAACACTTGATGAACGGCTGCGCACTCGCATTAAGCTACAGTGCCAAGGTCGTGAGGAGATTGACATATACAAGAAAAAGCTTGCTCAGTACAAAAATTATTTTTCAAACCATTGCTATAAAGGAACTGTGGTAAATCTATATCTGCAATTTTTGGAGGTCTATGGAAATGTGTATTACATCAATATGGCGCCAGTTGTGGAACAGATTTCGCGAGGCATTTTTGATGTGTATGATATTGCGGCAATGCTTATTATTTATTACAGAGCATTGCAGAGAAAACCAGATGAAGAATTTGGACAGATTTTTATTGATGAGGCACAGGATTTTGGTCCCATTGTCTATTATGCTTTGCGTACTATACTGCCAGAATGCTATTTTACTATTATGGGAGATGTATCGCAGAATGTCAACTATGAATGCGGCATGAATGAGTGGAACGACATGCGCAGGAAAATCTTTGCCGGTAGCGCAGACCGGTTTTGCGTGTTGGCAAAGAGCTACCGCAATACAATTGAGATTTCAGAGTTTGCTGGAGAAATACTGACCAGCGCTTCAAGAGGAGCGTATAAAATTGAACCTGTTATTAGACATGGTGCACCAGTTCATTTTATAGAGAGTATCTCCAAGGAGGAAGCAGCGGGCATATCAGTGGATATTTTAACGGAAATGCAGCAAAAAGGATATGAGACGATGGCAGTCATTTGCTTTTCTAATGAGGAGAAAGAAAGTGTAGTTAGGCGCCTCAGTAATCAAATATCGTTGACAGATTCGGACAAGAGCGGATTTAGTAAGGGGGTGATGGTGTTAACAGTGCCAGAAACAAAGGGGCTTGAATTTGACTGCGTGCTTTTGTGGAAGCCGGATTTGAAGAGCTATAAGGAGAATCCTAAGTTGGCAAAACTCTTGTATGTAGCAGCCACGCGAGCGTTGCATGAGTTGTTTGTGATGAAATAGTTTCTTGTGAAAAATAGGGGAGTATGATAGACTTGATACGAAAGAATCTGATACTGCGACAGAATAAAATAAGGAGGGAATGATATCATGACGATTGAAACATATAAAGTACAAAAATTAGATGTTCCTGTTGACTGGGTTGTGGAGGTGCCGGGTTCAAAAAGTATGACAAACAGGGCACTGTTGATGGCAGCACTTGCTGATGGAACAACAATATTAAAAGGGGTACTATTCAGTGAGGATTCGAGAAACTTTCTTGATTCATTAAAATCCCTTGGATTTCAGTTGGAGGTTGATGAAGAGGCAAAAACAGTCACAGTGGAGGGCTTAAATGGAAAAATCCCTGTCACCACAGGAGAAATCAATGTGGGTAGTGCTGGTACTGCGGCAAGGTTTTTAACGGCGATGCTCGCTATGGCAGAGGGAACCTTTGTGATAAATGCCTCAGAACAGATGAAAAAACGACCGATGAAGCCACTTTTTCAGGTATTGACAGAATTGGGGGCAGAGATTGTTTATCTGGAAAAAGAAGGATTTCTACCTGTTCGTGTCAAAGGAATAGGTGGAAGAGAGCCTGCAAATAAAATGTGCAGTGTAAAGATTGATATCAGCGAGAGCACACAATTTTTAAGTGCATTGATGTTGATTTCACCTATGATAAAACAAGGACTTTGCATTGAAGTTACAAGCGCGCGAAAAGATGGCGCGTACATACGAATTACGCGTAAAATGATGGAGCAGTTTGGTGCAGTAGTGAATTTTGATGGCGAAAGATATTATATGAAAAGTGGGATTTCTTATACCGCAAGATGCTATCAGATTGAACCAGACATATCAGCCGCTTGTTATTTTTACGCAGCAGCAGCACTTACAGGAGGTAGAACTGTAGTTAAAAATGTTACATGGGAATGTATGCAAGGTGATTTGAAGTTTCTAGAATTGTTATCGCAAATGGGGTGCATTGTTAATGATACCCCTGATGGAATTGAAATAAGAGGGATTGCGGATAACAAATTAAAAGGTATCACTGTAGACATGAAGGATTTTTCTGATCAGGCAATGACGCTTGCAGCGCTTGCGCCTTTTGTGAACAGTACTGTTCGTATTGAAAATATTGGTCATATTCGATTACAGGAGTCAGATCGTATTCATGCTATTGTGACAGAGCTTTTGCGTCTTGGTATTTCCTGCGAGGAGGAACAGGACGCCATTACCATTCATCCAGGTGTGCCACAGCCAGCAGTAATCCAAACATACGAAGATCACCGCATGGCAATGGCGTTTGCGTTGATTGGGCTATGTGTAGAAGGAATAGAAATTTCTAATCCTACGTGTTGCAAAAAAACATTTGAGACCTATTTTGATGTGCTTGACAGACTTTGTAATCGAACCAACAACTTATAATAAATAGTAAGGAACTGTAGAAAAATAAGTGACGCATCTTGACTTGGCTATTTCT
>DEPD01000108.1 GCA_002358575.1 Lachnospiraceae bacterium UBA3401
TGGTGCGGGGGTGAAAAGTAACTTATTGCTTTAATATATAATTGCATGTCAAGTACAAATTTTCGTCATTTCATATGAAATTTTTGAAAGTATTTTATGCAAAATGCTGTATACAAATTGCACAAAAATGATTGAATTGTCTGAAAATATATAGTAAAATTGTAATAGTTAAGCCATGCACAATTGATTTTAGAATCAATTCTATAGAGTCTGTGCCTAACGACGGAATAAATGTTATAGGCAGCTTAAAATCGAACGAATCTTTTGAGTGACAGCTTATGAATTGGCATGGGTAATTATCATTAAATTAAGAGTATTCTCAGGATAGTTGGGAGTGCTCCCTAAAATAGGAGGTAGCTGCAATGAATGTTTACACAACTGATAAGATCCGAAACATAGTATTGTTAGGTCATGGCGGGGCTGGAAAGACAAGTCTCGTAGAATCAATGGCGTATCTGTCAGGTATCACGTCACGTATGGGACGTGTGGAGGACGGAAATACAGTCAGTGATTTTGGTAAAGAAGAGCAGAAAAGAAAGATTTCCATCAGCACATCGGTCGTGCCAATTGAGTGGGACGGTGTAAAAATTAATATCCTTGATACACCTGGATATTTTGATTTTATCGGTGAGGTTGAGGAGGCGATCAGTGCGGCGGACGCAGCAGTCATCGTGGTATCGGGCAAGTCTGGCGTTGAGGCGGGCACAGAGAAAGCCTGGGAGTTGTGTGAAAAATACAAGCTGCCAAGAATGATTTATGTGACTGGAATGGACGCCGACAATGCATCGTTTAAAAATGTTGTGGAAAAGCTTACAGAAATGTATGGTAAAAAGATTGCGCCATTTCATTTCCCAATTAGAGAGAATGAGAAATTTGTGGGTTATGTGAATGTTGTGAGTGAGACAGGAAATCGCTGGAAAGGCAAAGATGTGGAACCGTGCGATATACCAGATTACAGCAAAGATAATCTGAATCTATATAGAGATACACTGATGGAGGCAGTTGCTGAGACAAGTGAGGAGTTTATGGACCGTTATTTTGGCGGAGAAACATTCTCTGAAAATGAGATTCGTGCAGCGCTTCGCACCAATGTTATAGATAGTTCTATTGTTCCAATCAGCATGGGATCGAGTTTGTTATGCCAGGGTACATATACATTGTTGGACGATATTGTGAAATATATGCCAAGTCCTGAGAATAGGCAGATTGCAGGCTTTAACATGAAGACAAACGAAGTCTTTGAAGCAAATTATGATTTCTCAAAGGCAAAATCGGCTTATGTTTTCAAGACAATTGTGGACCCGTTTATTGGAAAATATTCTTTGATTAAGGTGTGTTCTGGTGTGTTTAAGTCAGATGACACAATTTATAATAAAGATAAAGATGTTGAGGAAAAGGTCAATAAACTTTATATATTGCAGGGCAGCAAGCCTATTGAAATCAGTGAGCTTCACGCAGGTGACATTGGTGCAATTGCAAAGCTTACGGCTGCGAGAACAGGAAATACGCTTTCCACAAAGGGAACTATAATCGAGTATGGTAAGTTTGAGATTTCAAAACCGTATACAGCAAAGCGCTACAAAGTGCCCAACAAGGGGGATATTGATAAGGTTTCACAGGCATTGCAGAAGATGTCACACGAAGATCAAACTTTGAAAGTAGTCAATGATGTGGAGAACAGACAGACCTTGCTTTATGGAATTGGTGATCAGCAGCTTGAGATTATTCAGAGTCGTCTGGCAAATGAGTATAAGTGTGAGATTGAATTGAGCGATCCAAAGATTGCATTCCGCGAGACAATCAAGAAGAAATCTGATGTGGAATATAAATATAAAAAGCAGTCTGGCGGGCATGGACAGTATGGTCATGTTAAGATGCGTTTTGAGCCATCTGGTGATTTGGAGAAAGCATATATATTTGAACAGGAAGTAGTTGGCGGTGCAGTTCCAAAGAATTATTTCCCGGCTGTTGAGAAGGGAATGCAAGAATCTGTCTTGAAAGGACCTTTGGCTGCGTATCCAGTAGTCGGTGTGAAGGGCATTTTGTACGACGGTTCATATCATGCTGTAGATTCTTCGGAAATGGCGTTTAAAACTGCTGCCATTCAGGCATTTAAGAAAGGCTTTATGGAGGCAGGACCTGTGCTTCTCGAACCGATTGCGTCCCTTAAGGTGACAGCACCAGAGCGTTACACAGGTGATATTATGGGAGACTTGAATAAGCGGCGCGGCAGAGTGCTTGGCATGAATCCAGCTGGGAATGGCAAGCAGGTTATTGAGGCAGATATTCCAATGATGGAATTAACTGGATATTGTACAGTGCTTCGTTCTATGACAGGCGGGCGCGGAAACTTTGAATATGAAATAACAAGATATGAACAGACGCCAAGTGATATTCAGGATGCACAGGTGAAAGCGAGAGCTAATAAGGTGGCAGATTCTGCTGAGGTTTAGGTATTGAGTGTATAGGTCAAAGATTTATTTTATACAGTAGTGTAATATTGTAAAAAATGCATCGAGCCATAATTTGTGGCAGATGCATTTTTTGCGGTTTAGAATATATTTTTAGAAAGTGTATTTGGATGTAGGCTGGCTGCGGAGTGTTATCACAAAGGTGGTGCCACCGCCAGGTGTGTCAGTTACTTTAATATTTCCATGATGTACAGTAATAATGTCATAGGCAATGGACAGACCAAGCCCAAAGTGATTTTTGTCACTTCGGGCTTTTTCACTGCGGTAAAAACGATCAAATATTTTTATCTTTTCTTCATTGCTGATTCCTATACCTGTATCAGAAATTTTTATTTCAAAGTGTTTATTTTGATAGGCAATAGACAGATTGATAATACCGCCTTCTGGAGTGTAGCTGATGGCATTGTGAAGGAAGATTGTGAGCACTTGTATAATGCGATCACTGTCACATATACAATCTGGAAGTGGATCTTCGGGGAGAGAAGCGCTGATTTTAATGTGTTTTGCTGCTGCCATATATTCAAAAGATTCGCAGGCATTTAAAATTAGTGTGTCGAGCTGGGCGCGTACTAGTTTAATATCGAGATGTCCAGTATCACAGCTTAACAAAGTGAGCATGTCATTTAGAAGCCTTGATGTGCGAAGTGCTTCGTTTTTAATAGTGGCTAATTCAGAACATGTGTTTTTGCCAAGCCCTATCTCAGCGCAGGAAAGTATGACTGCAAGTGGCGTGCGAAGTTCATGTGAGGCAGATGCAATAAATTGATTCTGTTGAAGTCGGCTTGCCTCAATAGGATTTAGTAATTTTCCAGTAAAAATCCATGCAAATATCCAGATAGCGATAAGGGCGAGAGTGATAATACCTAAAAATAAAAATCGCTGTTTTAACATTTGGTTTTGTAGATTCTCAAGTGGTGCAGCCAACAAAATTTTTAGGTTTGATGTATTTTTTTGCATATGAATTACAAAACAGCAGTATTTGGAAAAAGTGACATTTGTGTTATTTTTGTATTCCAAAATAAAAGAGACATAACTGCTTTTGTAAGAAAGTGTGTGTGGAGTGTTGGAAGAGTTTTCGGTTTGATAATAGTTCCAAGCTTGCTCAAGCACCTGTTTTCTTTCCTTATTTTTCTGTACTGTATTGATGTCATATAAAAATTCAGTGTCATTGTCTATCAGAGATACGTAATATTTTTTGCCAGATTCAAGTTGTGAAAGCCAGGTATTGGTGATAATGTCTTGCTGCTCAATGTAGGAAGCGATAGTGTAAATATCACTCTGATAGGAATATATTTTGTTTTTCATCATATTGTTCTCAGAAATAAATAGATAGCCAAGCGTCATAATCACCAAAATCAATGTGGTAATACAGCCATTTAACAATGTCAGTTGAAAATGTGCTTTTTTAATAGTGTTCATAATAGAAATTCTTCCTTCAAAATGTGCGTTTTTATTCTTCCAGCAGACAGTAGCCAATACCGCGAATGGTTCGTAATTTTAGGCAACTACCAACAGCCTTAAGGCGTCTGCGAACAAAGTAAATATAGTTGTCAAGATTTCCCTCCTCAACATCACTGTCAGGTCCCCAGACTTTTAATAGAAGTGTGTTTCTTGAGAGGGTCTGTCCACCATTTTTAATAAAAGTCTCAAGCATTGCGCCCTCGCGCTTAGAACAAGTACAGCTACCTGCTGGCCCTGTAAGCGTGTTTGATGTGCCGTCAAAGCGAATATCGCAGTAAGAGGGTAAAATTGCTTGATTGATAATGGGGGAGCGTCTTGTAACACATTGAATGCGTGCTAATAGTTCTTCAAAGGCGAAGGGTTTGACCAAATAATCATCAGCGCCAAGATTTAGCCCAGTTACTTTATCATTTAACGTTCCAAGAGCAGTAATTAGAATAATTGGGATATTGATGCCCTGTTTACGAAGTTTGGTCAATACCATAGTTCCTTCCATATTGGGTAACATTCTGTCAAGCAATATGACATCATGAATGTTTTGCGCGGCATAGTAGAATGCTTCTTCCCCGTCATAACAAAAATCCACGCTAAACCCTCTTGAAATTAATTGATTTGTGAGTGATTCATTTAATTTCTTATCATCTTCGGCAAGTAATATACGCATAGTTGTCCTCCCTTGGTACTGTATTTATAGATTCCCTCAATATCAAATCTAAAAAGATTTCGGTTTTGAGAGACGAAAAAAAGAGACCTTTAAAGTCGAAAGATAGTTTCTGAATATAACACCTATATTTTACTTTATTTTTCTCTAAATTATCTCTAAATTTACCCTGAATATATAATACCTTCTTGGAGGCTCTTACGCAATTATTTGTTGTAGGAAAATTTTTAAATATTTTTCATAGGGCAGGAATGAAGGAACGAATCATATCATGTGTTTATTTTGGGAGAAATATAGGTAATCGTTGCAACTTTCATAAAAACATGGTATGCTTGAAGAAAAATTAAGGTCAAAGATTTAAGGAATAAGTAAATAGATATGGGACGAAAAACAAAAGAAAAAGACATGGTGGAATACATTTGTCCAAAGTGTAGAACAAAAATTGTTGTGGAAAAGGGAAAACGAGTACCATCATTATATTGTAAGAACTGCTTGAAGTCAAAACAGTTAACTATGTTAAGATTGATATATCAGAAAACAGATCAATAGAATACAATAGAACAAAGAATCGGAAAAAACAGTTTTCCAAAAAGATATGAAGAACAGGAAGTCTAAAGATTTCCTGTTCTTCATATCTTCAGATTTTCTTTTCTAGTAGACTTAGAAGTCCGTAAATGCCCATCGCGATAATACAGAGGATAACAATACTTAAAATTACTATATCTAGTTTAAAAACTTGACTTCCATAGATAATAAGATATCCCAATCCTTTTCTTCCAGCAAGAAATTCTCCAATAATTACTCCTACTAGGGCAAGACCAATATTGACTTTGGACAGAGAGATAAAGGTAGGAATATTTCCTGGAAAAACAACTTTGGTAAAAGCTTGCAATTTTGTTCCTCCTAATGTTTCAATAAGTTTTAGCCGCTCTGGATCGGTCTGTGCAAAGGATTGATACAAATTTAAAATACAACCGAATATGCCGACTGATATCCCGCATAGAATAATAGTGCGGGGACCTGTGCCTAACCATACAATGATTAACGGCGCTAATGCTGATTTTGGCAGACTATTGAGCACGATTAGAAATGGTTCAAACATTTTTCCAAGCGAAGGATAAAACCAGAAAAAGGTAGCTGTCAGCACAGAGAGAACGATAATTAACAAAAAACTTACGCCTGACTCTAACAGAGTGATGCCAATGTGATTTAACAGAGACATATCTTTTATATCATGCCAGAATAATTGTGCAATTGCAATGGGAGAGCTAAAATAAAAACGGTCAATCCAGCCCAAATCAGCAGATACCTGCCAAAGCATTATAAAAGCTGCAAACAGCAAAATTCTACTCCAAAAAATATATAATTTGTGTAATTTCTGACGACGCAGAAAGTTTTTTTGTCCAATTGTAAGCATAGTTGTATCAACATTGTTGGTACGATTATATTTCGGTATTTTCATTTTGCATTTCCCTCCATATTTTATCAAAATATTCCTGAAAAAGACTTGATTTTCTTATGTTTTCTCTTTGAATTCCATTTGCTTCAAATTCAATAGGAATAATATCTTTTATCGTGCAAGGTGATTTCGTAAGTACAAAAATAATATCTGCCATAGAAATAGCTTCAGAAATATCGTGTGTTACAAGAATTGCTGTTTTTTGCTCTGATTTAATAATATCATGTACATCTTTTGATACATTAAGTCTGGTCTGATAGTCGAGTGCGCTGAATGGCTCGTCAAGCAGGAGAAGGTCAGGGCGGATAGCAAGTGTTCGAATAAGTGCGATTCTTTGACGCATTCCGCCGGATAATGCTGATGGTTTTTGGTTCTTTACATTGGACAGATGATATTTTTCTAACAGATTATCTACCAGTTCTAAATTTTCTGCTGTTTTCTTTTTCTGTATTTCAAGACCAAGTGTAATATTCTGATAGACAGTGCGCCATTCTAATAGATGATCATGCTGTAGCATGTATCCAACGCGCGGGGCGTTAAAGTCCTCAGAATAAAATGTAATAAAGCCACTTACAGGTTTGAGCAAGTTTGCTATTAGTGAGAGGGTTGTGGACTTGCCGCAACCGCTTGGACCGACTAGGGCTGCAAAAGCACCTTTTTCAATAGAAAAATTTATGTCATTTAAAACCTTTACTTCACCAAGATTACTGTAGTAGGAAAAATTTACGTGATCTAGACGGAGAAAAGGTTTCCCTTGGGGATTTTGGAACATATTGTAACCACCGCCTTTGTTTGATGCATTTCTGTATAGGATAGTATATGAAAAAAATATGGCAAAAGTGATAGAAAATTTTTATGATAGACATCTTTTACCTATGCTGTTTGCTATACTTTAATGCACACATCTTTTGCGTAATATGTTTTAGATCTACGCAAAAATTTCACCCTCCCCACCACACACACCTCATCAAATCACCTCCACCATAAAAACAAACAACACCCCTAAAAAAGAAAGGAGCGCTTGAACAAAATCCGTTATCCATGATATACTATTCTTATCATATAATGCGGAAAGGAGCAAATTAAATGGATTGTCCAATCAACACTAAAATTAATGATTCACATTTTACAAAATTGTTAGCAGAGTACAAAACAACTTCTCAAGGAAAGAAAAATACAGTTTCTGCATTGCGAAAACTAGTGGATAGAAGCGGAAAAGATATATTTTATATTACGAAAAATGATGCAAAAATTTTTTATGATTCGTGTATCAATGATATCCTAAACGGTACTTATAAACCTTTGTATATCAAGACATTAATACATTCCTTAAAAGCCTTTTATAAATATATAAACGAACTATCTGCGAGCGACAAACTAGAAGGAGCGTCGTTTCCCTGCTGCTGTAATGGAAATCCATTTGATGATATTATTATAACTATTCCTGATAAATTAGAATATCATGAAGCTGATTTTCCTTCTATAGAGAATATTGATACTTTATTGTCCCTGTGTCCCACACCAAGTTTAAAGGCAGCAGTGTGTCTTGCATTTAAAATGTGTTTGACTATCAGTGATATTTCTACATTAAAGAAGAAGCAGATTATTATGGACGGTGATAAGATGTATATTAAATTCGTGTGTAAGCATGAGCTGGGCGATTATCCACGATATCTAGCCGTTCCAGATGATTTGTACGCTATGCTTCAACAGCTCTGCAATAATACAGAACCGAGCTACGAGTATTTACTAATATCCAAACGCCACACTCCTTGCGCCGTTCGTACCTTGGAACATGCTTTAAATAAAATAGTTACCGAAAATAATCTTGGAAATAATTTAACATTTTCTTCTCTTAGGAATATGGGAATACGAATTTTACTTAACAATGGTGCACTTCCACGAGAAGTTGCAGATTATCTGGGAATACAAGGCAAATGGCTCAGTCGATACGAAAATGTTCCTCGATACCTAATAAAAGATGTCAATAAGTTTTCTAATATTGAAATTAAACAGACATTGTTTTAATAAATTACAGATTTTGTAGTGTAGTGCAAAGTCCTAGACTGAACTGTAATATGCTTTCTAATATACTTGATTTTTTTATTGCATCGATTCAAAAATTATGCTATTATTACTAATATTTGTGGACTACAAGAATTCTGAAGAGAGCAGGAGGAGAGACTTGAGATGGCACAGCTTTGGGGCGGTAGATTTACTAAGGAAACTGATAAGCTTGTCTATAATTTTAATGCGTCTATTTCATTTGACCAAAAACTTTTTCGTCAAGATATAGAAGGTAGTATTGCACATGTCAAAATGTTAGCAAAACAAAAAATATTATCAGAGACTGAGAAAAAACAGATTCTATCAGGATTGGAAAGTATTTTGACAGACGTTGAAAATGGCAAACTTACAATAGCAGATGAATATGAAGATATTCATAGTTTTGTGGAAGCGAATCTAATTGATAGAATTGGTGACGCTGGGAAAAAACTTCACACTGGCAGAAGCCGAAATGACCAAGTAGCACTTGATATGAAGCTTTACACAAGACATGAAGTGACAGAAATTAACGCGCTGCTAAAGAATTTGCTTGAAAATATCTTAACGATAATGGAACAAAATATAGAAACCTATATGCCTGGATTTACGCATTTGCAAAAAGCGCAGCCGATTACGCTTGCGCACCATATGGGAGCATATTTTGAAATGTTTAAGCGTGATAGACAACGACTTGATGATATCTATAATAGAATGAATTACTGTCCATTAGGTTCTGGTGCTTTAGCAGGAACCACCTACCCATTAGATAGGGATTATACAGCACAATTGCTTAATTTTACTGGTCCGACATTAAATAGTATGGATTCTGTGGCAGATAGAGATTATATTATTGAATTGTTATCTGCATTGTCTACTATTATGATGCACTTAAGCCGTTTCAGTGAAGAAATTATTTTGTGGAATTCCAACGAATATCATTTTGTGGAAATTGATGATGCATATTCAACTGGAAGCAGCATTATGCCACAAAAAAAGAATCCAGATATTGCAGAGCTTGTGCGTGGCAAAACTGGACGTGTATATGGCGCATTAATGTCAATTCTCACAACAATGAAGGGAATCCCACTTGCTTATAATAAGGATATGCAAGAAGACAAAGAGTTGACTTTTGATGCGATTGATACTGTTAAAGGCTGCGTGGCATTGTTTACGGGTATGTTAAAAACGCTCAAGTTTAACAAAGATATTATGAAAACAAGTGCGATGAAGGGATTTACAAATGCGACCGATGCAGCGGATTATCTCGTAAACCATGGGGTTCCATTTCGAGATGCACACAGTATTATTGGAAAACTTGTATTATATTGCGTTGAGAAAGGCAAGGCAATTGACGAATTATCTCTTGAAGAATTAAAAGCAATCAGCCTGGTATTTGAACAGGATATTTTTGAGGCAATTAGCCTTGAAACTTGTGTGAATAAGCGTATGACAATCGGTGCACCAGGACCAGATGCTATGAAAAAAGTTATTCAAATTTACAGGGAATATTTGAATCTTAATTGACGAGCTAAAGCTACAGGAGAAATTTAAACGATTAAATGGGTGAAGCACGAAGAAGTTATTCACAAAAGCGAGATATTGGTGGAAATTCTCGATAGTATTGTAGTAAAATATAGTATCTCCTTGTCAGGTGAGTATGAGGAAATTACACCAGATAATTTGCAAAAGATTTTGAATATTATATTCGTACTGGAAAATTGTAGAATGGCATCTCGTGGTTAAAAAGTTGGCAAGAGATTGAGGAAGACAATGCCGCGAAGGAACTTATCATAAAAATTGATGGAACAATAGAAAAGATTAATGCTTCAACGGTATTCTATTCCCAAAATCCTGCGTCATTTCGATACAATGTAAATATATTATCTGGAAGATGAGCAGGAAAGATGGATACAAATTTTTTGTCAAGATGAATATACAGAAGAACCAGCTAAAACACTATCTATGAATATATGTAAAAATAAAATAACAGATTATATAGCAGAACGTAGATTGTAATCGATGATTTAAATAAATTAAATATAGAAATTTATAAAACTGATGCTGATATTCATATATATTAGCAGAATGGAGGAGAAAAATGAGTGAAAAATTAAAAGTAGGTATTCTTGGTGGTACAGGAATGGTAGGGCAAAGATTTATTTCTCTTTTGGAGAATCATCCGTGGTTTGAGGTGACGACAATTGCAGCAAGTCCTCGTTCTGCCGGAAAGACATATATGGAAGCAGTCGGTGATAGATGGAAAATGACAACATCAATACCGGAATCTGTAAAAAATATTGTTGTCATGAATGTCAATGAAGTAGAAAAAGTTGCTTCTGAGGTTGATTTTGTATTTTCCGCAGTTGATATGACAAAAGAAGAGATTAAGAGAATTGAGGAAGAGTATGCAAAAACAGAAACTCCTGTAGTTAGTAATAATTCTGCGCATAGATGGACACCAGATGTTCCAATGGTTGTGCCAGAAATTAATCCTGAACATATGAAAGTAATTGATTTTCAGAAAAAACGTCTTGGTACAACAAGGGGATTTGTTGCTGTAAAACCAAATTGTTCTATTCAGAGTTATGCTCCTGTCCTTACAGCGTGGAAAGAATTTGAGCCATATGAAGTTGTTGCAACTACTTATCAGGCTATCTCTGGTGCAGGAAAGACTTTTAAGGATTGGCCTGAAATGGAAGGTAATATTATTCCATATATTGGTGGTGAGGAGGAAAAAAGTGAGAAGGAACCACTTAGAATCTGGGGCGAAATTAAAGATGGTGTAATTGTTCCGGCAACATCTCCTGTTATTACATGTCAGTGTATTCGTGTACCAGTGTTAAATGGTCATACTGCTGCCGTATTTGTTAAGTTTAGAAAACAGCCTACCAAAGAACAATTGATAGAGAAGTTAGTAAACTTTAAAGGTGCTCCGCAGGAATTGCAGCTTCCTAGTGCACCAAAACAGTTTATTCAGTATCTTGAGGAAGACAATCGGCCACAAGTAAGCCTTGATGTTGATTATGAAAATGGTATGGGTGTCTCTGTAGGACGCATTCGCGAAGATAATGTATACGATTGGAAATTTATAGGGCTTTCACATAATACAGTGCGTGGTGCGGCTGGTGGTGCTGTACTTTGTGCAGAACTTCTTAAAGCACAGGGATATATCACTAAGAAATAAAATAATGATAAAGATAAAAAAGAGCGGTATATTTGCTGCTCTTTTTGCCGTATCTATTGAAGCATTTAAAGAAAAAAGACGACGATTGAACATGAAAGAACTTGTTGAAAACGAGATTTATACAATATTGGCAAACGAATACAGTAAACTTTTACTTGACTATGTTTTGTTTTCTTTTAATGAGGAATATTGCGGGCAAAAATCGCACAAAAAAGCTGTGATTGAAGCAATAGCAGTATTTAATGCGAGAAGGCGAGTTGGCACTTCTTTTGAACACCCTTATTTTTATGTAGATGAAAGTAAAATGTATTGCATGAAATATAGTATAAAGGACTTCTTTTATGATAACGACACTTGGGGAAATCGCGAATTTTCTTATCCTTATATGACATATTGGAGAGCATTTTCAGAGCCACCATATCCTACTCCATATTCAAAAGAAGATTTTTATAAAATTAATTCTTTACTTTTTCCAGTTCAGTTTAGAAATGATTTGGAAATTTTTTGTTGGAATGATGAGTTTTCTAATTATTTTGATGATGGAAAGGACTGGTGGGGTACTGCGCTTTGGAGTGTTTATGACAAGCAAGCAAAACGTTTTGTTATACTAGGAGCTTCCTTAAACGATTAAATATTTAAAAAATAAAAAGGAGGAAGAAAAGAATTTGGGAAAGAAACTGATTATAACTGAGAAGCCTTCTGTTGCACAGGAATATGCAAAGGTTTTTCAAGTATCAGGAAAACATAATGGATATATTGAAAATAATACTTATGTTATAACTTGGTGTGTTGGTCATTTGGTGGAGATGGTTTATCCAGAGGAGTATGATGACCGATACAAAAAATGGGTATTGGAAGATTTGCCATTTTTACCGGAAAAATACAAGTATGGTGTTATTAAAAATGTAAAACAACAATATGATATTGTCCATACATTATTACAGCGTGAGGATATTGATGCAGTTTACTGGGCAGGTGACTCTGGAAAAGAAGGGCAGACAATCGAGGAAAATATTCGCAATTTTGGCGGGGTTCGTCAAGGAATGCAGGAGTTTCGCGTATGGATTGACTCACAGACGGAAACGGAGATTAAACGGGGAATGGCGCAGGCAAAGCCAATGTCTGCCTATGAGAATCTTGGAAAATCTGGTATTATGCGTTCTATAGAAGACTATGCTATGGGGATTAATTTTTCACGTGTAATGTCTATCAAATACGGAAAACTTTTAAATGATGCTGCGGCGACAAAAAATTATACTGCAATTGCAATTGGGAGAGTAATGACTTGTGTTCTTGGTATGGTAGTTAATAGAGAACGTGAAATACGTAATTTTCAAGAAACTTTCTTTTATAGAGTAGTTGGAGATTTCACTGATGCCAATATTGAAGCAGAGTGGAAAGCCGTAGAAGGTTCTGTATATTTTGAATCCACAAAACTGTATAAAGAAAATGGTTTTAAAGAAAA
Source organism: Lachnospiraceae bacterium UBA3401 (assembly GCA_002358575.1). Classification (GTDB taxonomy): domain Bacteria; phylum Bacillota; class Clostridia; order Lachnospirales; family Lachnospiraceae; genus COE1. The sequence continues at coordinate 12,748 of DEPD01000108.1, forward strand.
AGAAGATGCAGAGGCTTTAATTTCTTCTCTTGAGGGAAAAGAAGCGATTGTTAAGACTTTAGAGAAAGGCATTTCCAAGAAAAAAGCACCTTTGTTATTTAATCTGGCAGAATTGCAGGCGGAATGTACCAAACGCTTTAAAATCAGTCCAGATCAGACATTGCAGGTTGCACAGGATTTATATGAAAAAAAGTTAACAACCTATCCTCGAACAGATGCAAGAGTATTGACAACTGCAGTTGCAAATGAAATTGATAAAAATTTAAATCTATTAAAAGGTTATATCCCTACACAACAATTTACCGACCATATTTTATCTAACAAACTTTATACAAAAATTGCAAAAACGCAATATACAGATGACAATAAAGTCACCGACCATTATGCTATTATTCCGACAGGACAATTAACAGAATTAGGAACGTTAACACCACTTCAAAGTAAAGTGTTTGAGTTGATTGTGCGGCGTTTTTTAAGCATTTTTTATCCTCCAGCAGAATATCAAACATTGAAGCTTGTTGTAGGTATAGAAAAAGAATCTTTATTTTCTTCTGCAAAAGTACTTAAAGTTCTTGGATTTCTTGAAGTTATGGGAAAGACGCTTGAAGATGCTGATGAGGACGAGAATATTGATAATTCCAATAAAACAGACCAAACCAAATCAAGTGAAAGTACAGAAGATGTCAACAAAGAAAAGAAAAATAATTTTAAAAAGTTACTTGCGTTGGCAGATACTCTAAAACAAGGTGATATTCTAACTGTTAATGGATTTGAAGTTAGAGAGAGTAAAACTTCGCCGCCAAAAAGATATACGTCTGGTTCTATGATTCTTGCAATGGAAAACGCAGGGCAGCTTATCGAGGACGAAGAACTTCGTGCACAGATAAAAGGTTCTGGCATTGGCACAAGTGCAACACGTGCAGAAATTATTAAGAAACTTATCCGTATTGGTTATTTAAATCTCAATCAAAAAACACAGATTATTACACCACAGAATTTTGGTGAAATGGTATATGAAGTCGTTGCAATGACAGTTCCTGCACTTTTAAATCCTCAGATGACTGCTTCTTGGGAAAAAGGATTAGATGGTATTACAAATGGGACAGTAGATGTCAATGATTATCGTGCGAAATTAGAGGACTTTATCCGAAGAGAAACCATACAGATACGCGATAAAGATCTAACAAATCAAATTGCTGCTCAAATTAGCCAGTTTACTGGAAAAGGTGCGAAAGGATTAGGTGCACGCCGAAAGTTAGAAGTTCAATGTCCATTATGTGGTGGTAATATTATGACAACTTCGTTTGGTTATGGTTGTTCTAATTATCAGAAAGATGGAAGCGGCTGTAATTTTGCAATTGGAACGATTGCAGGAAAAGATTTATCTGATGAGGAATGTATTACATTAATTAGAGATGGGCATACGGCAGTATTAAGCGGTTTTGTGTCCAAACAAAAGAAAAAGTTTGATGCAATGTTAGTTTTACATAAATCTGAAGATGGAAAAATAGAAATTAATTTTGACTTTTCTCAAATAGAACCGCAAATATTAGAAGATGTGGTTTGTCCAGATTGTGGTGGGCAGATTTTGATAAAGGGATTTGGATACGGTTGTGCAAATTATAATCCACAAGTTCCAGATAGCTGTAAATTTGCAATTGGAAAAATTGCAGAGAAAGAACTTACTCCAATACAAGTAAAAGAACTTATAAACAATGGTATTACTGAGACAATACGCGGTTTTAAGGGAAAATCAGGCAAAAAATTTGACGCAGTTTTAGTTTTGGAAAAGGGTGATGACGGAAAGCATTTCATTCGTTTTAATTTTGAAAAAGTAGAAGTGAGAAAGATCAAAGATGTGGTTTGTCCGTTATGTGGTGGGGAGATTGTACAAACTCCTTTCGGTTATGGCTGTGCAAATTATGACAAACTAGATGAGAACAGTTGTAAATTTTCTATTGGAAAAATGGCTGGAAAAGATATTTCCGAGACGCAAATTAAAGAATTGCTAACCAATGGAAAAACTTCAACAATCCGTGGTTTTAAATCAAAAGCTGGTAAAAAATTTGATGCGCGTGTTATTTTCAATCATGATGAAGCGGGCAAAATTACAGGTTTAAAATTTGATTTTGATGATATTGAACAACAAAAGGTGAAAGATGTGGTTTGCCCTTTATGTGGCGGGGAGATAGTTAAAACACCATTTGGTTATGGCTGTTCCAATTATAATAGAAATGATGTAGAACATAGCTGTCATTTTTCTATTCAACATAAAATTGCTGGCATTAAAATTTTAGATACACTTGTGAAACAACTACTTAACAATAAAAAAACAGATATAATAGAAGGTTTCTTATCAAAGAGTGGAAATAAGTTTAATGCAGCATTAAAACTTACTGATAGCGGGCAAGTGATATTTGATTTTCCAGATAGACCAGAACCAATTGATACGAATCTTGCATGTCCAAGATGTAAGGCGTATAAACTAAAAAAGAGCCAGTGGTTTTATGAATGTGACTGTGGTTTTAAGATTGGGCATACAATTGCACAGTTTTCACTTACGGAAGATATTATGCAGGAGCTATTTACTGATGGCAAAACAAAAGATAAGCTAACAGGTTTTATATCAAAAACAGGGAATCCATTTGATGCATACTTAAAATATGCAGATGAAAAAATACAATTTGATTTTGATAATTTTAATTCATCATCAGAAAATACAGTATCTATCTCGCAATCATGGCTTGATGATGAACCTGTCTCGGACGAATATTGGGCGTCTTTGATGGCTGGGGCAGCAGAAGAATCTAAATAAATCTTATATAAAAGGAGAGGAATAATGGAACAATTACAAATCAAAAATCTTTACAATTTAGAGGAAACATTGGCAGTATCGCTTTTTGATGGGGCAGTTTATCCGTGGGAATTATTGCCTAAAATTGGAGCATATATTATTGAGCTTGGGAAAACTCTTTCTATTGATAAATATGAGAAACGAGATGAAAATATTTGGATTGCAAAATCTGCAATAATTGCGCCGACGGCATATATCAATGGACCATGTATTATTGATGAAGAAGCAGAAATTCGCCATTGTGCGTTTATTAGAGGAAATGCCATTGTTGGAAAAGGCGCTGTTGTCGGTAATTCTACAGAGCTAAAAAATGTAATTTTGTTTAATAAGGTTCAGGTGCCACATTATAATTATGTGGGTGATAGTATTCTTGGCTATAAATCACATATGGGTGCTGGTTCTATTACTTCTAATGTGAAAAGCGATAAGACTCTTGTTGTTGTAAAATCTCCTTATGGAAATATAGAAACCGGACTTAAAAAGATGGGTGCAATGCTTGGTGATAATGTGGAAGTTGGTTGTAATAGTGTACTTAATCCAGGAACTATAATTGGACGCAGCTCTAATATTTATCCAATTTCTATGGTTAGAGGATATATTGAGGCGAACAGTATTTATAAAAATCAAGATGAAATTACAGCAAAAATTTAATGACTTTATAGATTTTTGATATTTTTGACAATTTTTTGACAAAATTATGAATTTTTAATTGCTATTTTTCTAAAAATATGCGAAAATATCAATGTATGGATAACCTCATTAAGTCAGTTTTCATAGATTGTAAAAATATTTATTAAAAATCTATTTTTAAATATTTTTACAATTAGTTTCTGAGTCAGAAATGTGAGACTTTTGTCACACATTCAAAATAAAAGTTAAGTAATCGAAAGGAGTTTTCACATGATTTATTCAAAGGAAATTGAAGAAATGTGTGTAGTAGCACGCGACGGTAATCATGGATGTGCACCAATTCCAGAAGAGGCAAAATGGGTAAAAGCTAAGGAAGTAAAAGATATCTCTGGCTTTACACATGGTGTAGGCTGGTGTGCACCACAGCAAGGTGCTTGCAAGCTGTCCTTGAACGTAAAAGAAGGTATTATTCAGGAAGCGTTAGTCGAGACAATTGGATGCTCAGGTATGACACATTCGGCAGCGATGGCAGCAGAGTTGCTTCCTGGCAGAACTGTTATGGAGGCATTAAATACAGACCTTGTGTGCGATGCAATTAACACTGCTATGAGAGAACTGTTTTTGCAGATTGTATATGGACGTTCTCAGTCCGCTTTCTCGGAAGAAGGACTTCCTGTAGGTGCAGGACTTGAAGACTTGGGTAAAGGATTAAGAAGTCAGGTTGGTACAATGTATGGTACTTTAAAGAAAGGTCCTCGCTATCTTGAGATGGCAGAAGGATATGTTACAGGTATCGCTCTTGATGCTGATGACAAAATTATCGGTTACAAGTTTGTAAGTCTTGGCAAGATGACTGATTTTATTAAGAAGGGTGATGACCCAAATACAGCATGGGAGAAGGCTTCAGGTCAGTATGGACGTGTTGCAGATGCTGTTAAGATTATTGATCCTAGAACAGATAAGGAGGTAAAATAATTATGGCATTATTCGAGTCCTATGAAAGAAGAATAGATAAGATTACTGAAGTTTTAAATAGCTATGGTATTAATTCCATCGAAGAGGCTGAAAAAATTACTAAGGATGCAGGTCTTGATGTATATGATCAGGTTAAAAAAATTCAGCCAATCTGTTTTGAAAATGCTTGCTGGGCTTATACAGTAGGTGCGGCAATCGCGATTAAAAAAGATTGCAGAAAGGCAGCAGATGCTGCAGCAGCAATTGGAGAAGGACTTCAAGCTTTTTGTATTCCTGGCTCTGTAGCAGATAACCGTAAAGTAGGTCTTGGACATGGAAACTTAGGAAAGATGCTTTTGGAAGAAGAGACAGATTGTTTTTGCTTCCTGGCAGGACATGAGTCATTTGCAGCTGCTGAAGGCGCTATTGGAATTGCTGAAAAAGCGAACAAAGTTCGCCAGAAACCACTTCGTGTTATCTTAAATGGCCTTGGAAAAGATGCAGCAGAGATTATTGCTCGTATCAATGGGTTTACTTTTGTGGAGACAGAGTATGATCCTTATACAAATACAGTAAAAGAAGTGTTTAGAAAGTCATACTCTGATCCAGAAGGTCCTCGTGGTAAGGTAAACTGCTACGGTGCAAATGATGTTTGTGAAGGTGTTGCAATCATGTGGAAAGAAAACGTTGATGTGTCTATTACAGGAAATTCAACTAATCCAACAAGATTTCAGCATCCAGTTGCAGGTACATACAAAAAAGAAAGAATTGAAGCTGGCAAGAAATATTTCTCAGTGGCTTCTGGTGGTGGTACAGGTCGTACACTTCACCCAGATAATATGGCGGCAGGTCCGGCTTCTTATGGTATGACAGATACATTGGGACGTATGCATTCTGATGCACAGTTTGCAGGTTCTTCATCTGTTCCTGCGCATGTAGAAATGATGGGACTTATCGGTATGGGTAATAATCCTATGGTTGGTGCTACAGTCGCAGTTGCAGTTTCGATTGAGGAAGCGGCCAAGGAAGGCAAGTTCTAAGAAATAGCGTAAAATCAAGGGCTATCGTTGACATAGGGTGTCGGCGGTAGCCTTAAATTTTGCCACGTAGCACACAGGTAGCACACAAATTTCAATCATTTTTCTAATGTTCTCATGATATATCTCATTAACAGGTTTGGATTCTTCATGATGTCGCGTCGTTTTATTCTCTCTGCGGTATCTTGCAAGCGTATAGTGATGTGTTTTAGCAATATAGTCCTCGTTACTCATAGCACTTAACATTGAAGCTATCCGCAACTTATAAATCATACACGAATCCTCACTTTGGTTATTATTCTGTACAATTTCAACAATTTCCCTCATATAATCACGCTGTGATGCTGAAAGACCATATTTTGACTTGTTCCGCTGCCTTTCAATGCGCTTTCCCAATGTCACGCCATATTGGACGATATTAATACCCATCATAAATAATTTATTGCCAATAAATTCTTCTGGAATCCCGTTCGCGGTCATTATGTCTTTTACAACTTCCCAGAGATTTTCTTCAATATTTCCCAGTTCCATTATATTTTGTTTTCCCAGCAACCTCATAGTGGCGTTGGCGTTGTGCTTTAACATATGACACCGCCTATTCTGCATCAGGCTCATTTTTCTTGCGCCCTGCTGCCAGATATCCTATATTAGACATAAAGAAAGGAACAATCGCCCACAAAGTGGTTGACCTCCAAGTGTGCTAAAAGCCTACCTGTACCGCCAAGTAACAAGGTAGGCTTTTTTATTTATGCTTATTGTTCCTATCTATGTAGGTAGGCAATGTAATTAAGAAGTTACCGCCAAAAAACAACAGGCTCAAAATCTCGTAAATACTTATTGCACCACCTCCATCTTTCGTATTTCCCATGATGGGATATACCCGAACGGCATAACTGCGAATGCAGCTTTCAGAAAGGTTGGAGGTTACCACCTTGCAACACGGTTGTTCCATATCGACAATATATCACATTCTTTCCTATGTGACAAGCTTTCATGATGCTTTTTCTTTTAATACATGTGTGGCGCGCTACAATGCCCTGTAATCGCTTTTGGGGTATTTGTTGTAAAATGTATTGCTTTTATGTTTTTAATTCTAAAAACAGCTTGTAGCGCGTCAGAGAAGTATTGATTTGATTAAGTACGAATTTCATACTATACAATTTATCAAAAATCCAATAACGAAATATAGGATATATCATTTTGTGATTTTGATAATAAGCGGAAGTGCGAAAAAGGGAGAAAAACGAATTGTCATTTCAAGAGTTTTGTGAACACCATATATTACAAGGGAGAAAACGAAAATTTTATGACACTGTATTTCATGCTCTTAATCAGCGTGTGTCCACATGGCAAGCAAAAAGATATAGGTTTATCATAATTTAAGCAATATTCTTTATGATGAAGAGAAATATGAATTCTGTTTTTGCTTTCAAAAGCTCCTGCCATGAAATTTCCAGTTCATCTGCCACAAGTTTATCAATGCAATAAAGCTGATTGTCAGAGATGAAATAGAAAGGATTACAGGACTACAGATGCCTAAAAGAAAGCTGACAGCTTCTAAAATGACGGAGCCTGTTACGGAGGGAAACACAGAAGATACCCCGTGTTTTGGAGAAGTTCCAGAAAGCTCCTGTGAGGATGTGATGGCTTTTTGGGCGGATTTGTAGTAAGGCAATCAGGAGAAGTTAATACGATTGGTATTACAAAGCACAGAAAAGTAATATCGGATGTTATACAAATTATTATATGGTAATACCAGCAGTAATGCAGACAGGCATTGGCAGCACACAAAGTATTACAGATATTTGTCCCGAAAGGGGCATAGAGAGAGGTTTTAGGGGATTGAATCCCTCTAACCGGATTGTGAAACGCATGGTGTTTTACGTATCTGGCAAATTCTCTCCGCACAGGTTTTAGATTTGAGGCAAATGAAGATTTTCTGATGGCAGATAAAGAAATTAGATAAAGGAAGGAATGCTTATAGGAAGAGGAAAACAGCTAATAGAACCAAGAAAGAATTTTATGATTCGGTTGTCGGAAGAGGAACGTAGGCAAGCTGAGCATGATGCTAGAGCCAGCAATATGAAAGCATCTGATTATGTAAGATATCTTATTACTCGTGCAGGTAAGGCGGATACTTCGTTTGCATATGACAGACGGGATCTGATTCGTCAGATTTCATGTCTTTGCAACAATTACAACCAGATGATGAAAACAACCAATGGGTGCGGTTATGTATTTGATAATACCATGAAAGATGCGAACTATCTAATGGAACAGATAAAAGAAAAAATGAAGGAGCTAGCGGACAAATGGCGATAACCAAGACAATGCATATGAAAGCAAGCGGCAAAGGAAAAATTGATATTCATTTGGAACATGCTTACCCTCCAATAAAGCTGATTATATGAGAATGAGTGTAGCTGAAAAAGTATGCTGTTATCTGTTTGATGCCAAGGGAACAGAATCGGCATTTGAGATGGTTTGGTCGTATTTTGAAAAGATAGATATGAACACAGATTTTCATTCTGTATATGAGGAGGCAAAGCTTTTGGCAGATTATTATGAGAAGCAGAAAGCGGAAGAATTTATTAAAGAGAGAGTGAAGCAGGTGATAGGGGCAATGGAACGGTTGGAAATTGATGCAGATAGACTTACAGAGTATTCAGCAGATGTATTGTCTGAGGTATTTAGCTTTGAGGATATGGAGTATTTTGCTGGAATTAAGTTGTTTAATAGAGTAATATGGAGAGATGTTTTGGAATATGGATAAGGAATAACAGCCATTTATATGAATGAAAGAAATCTTTAAAAGAATGGGGATTTTGTAGATTATTTGTTTTTTAAGTGTTATAATTGATAATGGAATTTTATAATGTTTTACAAATAAAAGTGAGGTACGTATAAATGGTTGTATCATATATAGGATTATGGAAAATATTGTTAGAAAAAAGACTACAAAAACAGGATTTGGTTGAACATGCAGGATTGATTCTGCAACAGTAGCCAAAATGGGAAGAAGAGAGCCGGTATTTAATAAAGTCTTAGAGAAGGTGTGTGCATATCTTGAATGCAGTGTGAATGATATTATCAGCTATGAATAGTGATACAGAAGAAAGTTGAGGACGGTGTATTATGTGGTGCAGAAATTGTAACATTGAAACCAATAATATCATAAACCAAACGAATTTATTAAAAATCGGTTTGGGCTTCAAATAGTAGATATTATATAGATGGAAAGAGTATTGCCATATCAAGCAAAACATTTCAGCTTGCTGATACAGATAGTTTGATTAATAAAATTGGTTAATACAAAAAAATAATAGTTATAAACTATAATTGAGCAAATACAGAAAACTGCACAAAAGATTCTGCATTTTGTATTTCACTCGCGGACAAAACAAAGATAAACTCTCAAATCTGTCGTTTTATGGCGAACAAATTTGTGCAAGATTTTAAATTTGCTCATTTATAGTTATAAATATTAAGAAGGAAAAGAATATCATGCAATACAACAATACTCTTAGATATTATAATAGTTATGCTGACGAATTTTATAAAAGCACAGTAAATATTGATTTTACAACAATGCAAGAACATTTTTTAACAAAGTTGAAAAAGGGTTCCAGTATACTTGATTTCGGTTGCGGTTCTGGGCGTGATACAAAATATTTCTTGGAACAAGGGTATAATGTAGAAGCTATTGATGGTTCGGAAGAGTTGTGTAAATTGGCTAGCGAATACACTGGCATTAAAGTGAGAAACATTTTTTTTCAGGACCTATCGGAAGTAGATAAGTACGATAGCATTTGGGCATGCTCGTCCATACTGCATTTACCGGTCGGAGAATTGTTTGAGGTAATGAGAAAGATGATGATTGCATTAAAGAAAAATGGAATTATATACACATCTTTCAAATATGGTATTTTCGAAGGTGAAAGGAACGGACGATATTTTACAGATATGACAGAAGAGACTTTTGCAGAATTTTTGAGTAGAATAGATGGTTTGGAGAAAGAAGATCAGTGGATAACTTCGGATGTGCGACCGGGAAGAGGTGAAGAAAAATGGCTCAATCTGATTTTGCGGAAAGGCTAGATATTGATGGATTACAAATAGGATATACAGATGTCATGACTGGCGATAAAAACAGAAATCGTTTTTTATATTACCAGTTAAAAATGAGTATGCTAAAGGCAAATAAGATTGATATTATTGTCTCTTTTCTTATGGAATCGGGAGTGAGAATGATTTTGAAGGATTTAAAGGCGGCGTTAGATCGTGGTGTACAGTTGAGAATTCTTACCGGAAATTATCTTGGAATTACCCAGCCGTCAGCTTTATGTTTGATAAAAAAAGAATTGGGCAACAGGGTAGATTTAAGATTTTATAATGATAAAGACCGTTCATTTCATCCGAAGTCATACATATTTCATTATGAAAATGTTGGAGAAATATATATTGGTTCTTCTAATATTTCGAGAAGTGCATTGACTTCCGGAATAGAGTGGAATTACCGATTTAGTAGTCTTGATGATAAAAAGAATTTTAGTTTGTTTTATGATACATTTGTGGAGTTGTTTGAAAATCATTCCCTTGTGATTGATGACGATGAACTCACAAAATATTCTAAGAACTGGCACAAGCCTGCTGTATCAAAAGATTTAGCGAAATATGATAATTTGGAAGATGATGAAGATACTAAGGTTGAAATATTGTTTCAACCGCGAGGAGCACAAATAGAAGCTTTGTATGCATTGGAAGATAGCAGATCGGAAGGGGTAACGAAGGGATTGGTGCAGGCAGCTACCGGTGTGGGTAAGACATATCTTGCGGCATTTGATTCAGCAAAATACGAGCGTGTATTATTTGTGGCTCATAGAGAAGAGATATTAAAACAGGCAGCAATATCCTTTAAAAATGTGAGGCATTCCGATGACTATGGTTTCTTTTACGGAAAACAGAAGGATACAGATAAAGCTGTGATTTTTGCATCTGTAGCGACACTTGGCAGGAATGAGTATTTGACAAAAGATTTTTTTGCGCCGGATTATTTCGATTATGTGATTATTGATGAATTTCATCATGCGGTAAATGAACAATATCAAAGGATTGTAAAATATTTTAAGCCTCACTTTTTGCTGGGGCTTACTGCTACACCTGAAAGAATGGATGGAAAAAACATTTATGAAATCTGTGATTATAATGTACCATATGAAATTTCATTAAAAGAAGCAATAAATAAAGGTATGCTTGTTCCATTTCACTATTACGGTATTTATGATGAAACAGACTATTCATCATTGCATCTTGTAAAAGGTCGTTATGATGAAAAGGAATTAAATGAAACTTATATTGGCAATATAAAGCGCTATGATTTGATTTATAAATACTACATGAAATATCGTTCTAAAAGGGCTCTTGGCTTTTGCTGTTCCAGACAACATGCAGAAGAAATGGCGAAGGAATTTTGTAAAAGAGGTATTGAGGCTGTTGCAGTATATAGCAATGCGGATGGAGAGTTTTCGGAAGACAGGGATAAAGCAATTGAGAAACTGAAGAAGCAGGAAATAAAGATGATTTTCTCTGTAGATATGTTTAATGAAGGCGTAGATATTGCTACTCTTGATATGGTTATGTTTTTAAGACCAACCGAGTCACCAATTGTATTTTTACAGCAGTTAGGGCGTGGGCTTCGTATCAGTAAAGGTAAAGAATATCTAAATGTTTTAGACTTTATTGGTAACTATGAAAAAGCAGGACGAGCACCATTACTATTAAGTGGTGGGAAAGATCTTGGGGAAAAGAGTGCCTACAATTATGCTGATATTGAGTATCCTGATGATTGTATTGTGGATTTCGATATGAGACTGATTGATTTATTCAAGGAACTGGAGAAGAAATCATTATCTGTGAAAGAGCGAATTAAGCAGGAATTTTACAGAGTAAAAGAACTACTAGATGGTAAAGTTCCATCTCGTATAGAATTGTTTACATATATGGATGATGATATTTATCAATATTGTATGAAACACGCAAAGGAAAATCCATTTCGAAGATACATGGAATTTTTAAATGAAATGCACGAACTTTCAGTAGATGAAAAAGTGGTATATTCGGGAATAGGAAGAGAATTTCTCTCCTTGATTGAAACTACTGATATGCAGAAGATTTATAAGATGCCAATTTTATATAGTTTCTATAATGATGGAGATATACGATTGGCAGTTAAAGATGAAGATGTGTTAGGAGCATGGAAAACATTCTTTGATAATGGAACAAATTGGAAAGATTTTGCGGCGGACGTATCATATGTTGATTATAAAGCTATGACGGATAAACAGCATTTAAGTAAGGCGAAAAGTATGCCGATTAAATTTTTAAAGGCTTCCGGAAAAGGGTTCTTTATTGAGAAAGATGGCTATGCGATTGCAATTCGGGATGATTTGGAAGAAATAATAAGGTATGATGCGTTTAAGAAACATATGAAGGATATTTTGGAATACCGTACTATGAACTATTATCGCAAGAGATATGAAGAAAAAGAACAATTGAAATAAAAGTAGTTTATTGGAGGTACGAGATGAGCATTTGTTGGAATTTTCCCGGCAATCAAGATAGACAGGTAAAAGGGGTTGCAGATGCAGGCATTGACAGTCTGTACTAAAGGATATATGGTTTCTTTCTTACTTCATCATTCTACTGGCAAGAATGCGTGCCTCGATTTGTTTTCGTTCGGTATCGGTGATTCTGAAACTAATGGTTAGATTTTTATGTTTGTTGCTCATAGTGATGCTCCTTTCGTTTTGACAGTGGTAGCGTGACAGTGGCAGCAGGTATAGTAGATAGCTCGTTGTGAGTAATAAAAAAGTAGATTGTATCAAGCTGATGGAAAATTATCGGTGCAGGTACTGCAACTAATTTGCTACTAAAAACTTTGAAAATGATACGAAAAGAGTAATATTTGGTGAAAAGATGTACCCGAAATGCAGAAAATATCAGCATTTCAGAGTTGTTGATAAAAACCTCGGGAAGAGTCTAATTATTACATTATGGTGGATTCTTTAAAAAAGATAGGACAGTATATCGCTATACATAAGATAGACTATGATTTTGCGAAATTTATGATAGAAATGCCGATTACGGAAAGATTAGGCTGGATTTCAGATAATTTTATATGATATACTTGGAAAAGACGCAAATATAACAGTAGAAGATTATGAGAATTGGGTGGCTTTGCTGGATACGTTATATATAAAGCTTTACGGTGAATATGGAAATAGTTTTTTGTGAATAGAAGCGGCATTTAACTATTCGCAAAAGCATACTTTAACGAATAGTTATGATATTTTAAATATTTTCCTTTCTATAGGTATAATAATTCTGGAAAACAGATCCCGCTGTTGTTCCCTTCATGATAGGTACAATGGTTCCTGCGTATGTGGTAACATACAATCACTTTCATATTTGTAACTGTATAGGTTATAATTCCATGTATCAGTTTTACTACCATCGGTATGGTTAATGGAATCGTTTTTTTAAGCTCTCCCGTATACACGTAATAAACAGGTGTGATATTATCACAAACAGCATATGACGG
>DEPD01000107.1:0-11642 GCA_002358575.1 Lachnospiraceae bacterium UBA3401
AAGCCCATTTGGATATTCTTCTCTAAGCAGATGGCTATATTCATCGTAGATACGATGTATCTCATTCCCATTTCTATCTTTCTCCCAGATAATATTTTCCCAGTCATCATAGCCGCGTTCCTGTGTTGTTCCGTCTTGATATTGCGTACAAACTAGCTGATGATTGCGGTTATAAATATAGCAAATCTGCCTATTGCTTCCAGGTGTCAGATAAGTATTTGTTCTGTCATCATCATTGTAGAGTAAAATATACTCCTGCCCATTGCAAAGCGTCTGACGCACCACACGTCCCTTCCGGTCATATTCATTATGCACATAAGTCACTCCACCAGCATTTGTGACATCTGTAATCCTGCCATCTTGGTCATATGTATATCGCTCCACGCCTCCTGTGACGGTCTCCACCTCTATGAGTAGATTATCCTCATAACGATATGATATTTTACGCCCTATACAATCCCGTATTGAGGTAACGTGGCTTCCCTGCCAAGTAAAATCAAGATACTGACCACTAGCAAAAGATATCCTGTTCAAAGTAATTCCTGTATATTGATATACACGACGATTTCCGTTGCGGTCTGTTTCCTGCAGAATTTTGCCGTCTATGTCATAAAATCTTGAGATCCCTGTCGCTGCCTCACGCATTAGATAACCATCTTCCTGCGCATACAACGCTAGACGTTTTGTACCACCTTTGCGATTTCTAAATCCCTCTTCTGTTTTTAGAAAGGTTTCTGTACGATTGTCAGAAAGCACAATTTCCACTCTGTCATCATATATATATGCTGTGCTAAACAAGCTTAAAGTCCAACCTCGTCCAACTGGAGAATCTTTCTCGGAAAGCACTGACTCATAAGTCCTTTCCACTGCATAGATACCAGAAATATCATTGATAATAAAATCGCACTGATCTATCAGATAACTTCCTGTCACCATATCAATTGGATCGCCCTTTAACGCAGTGGTATTTTCTCCTTCTGTTTTTTGTTTCTTATTATCAGGCTTTTTCTTTTGTTTCTTTTGTGTTGTGCTAGTATCCTTGTTTACTTCTTGTGGCTGCTTCTCATATCGTGCACCTTGGTCAGAAATTCCTCCACTTACGCTTGCTGTATCTTTTTTGCTTTCTTCATCACTTACTTGATAATCGCCGTCTACCGCGGTGGTTGTAGGCGCAGTTGTCTTCTGTCCGCTTGCTCCAGACTGATATTTCTTCGCTTTTTTTGCTGCTGCCCGCGCTGTAATTGGTTTTTCACGTTGTCTTGGCACCATTCCGATTGCATCGACCCCTGGCGAAGCTCCATCTGCCGGCAATGCACCTGACACATTATCTGTCAGAGCACTCAAATCAAGAGTCATGTCCATCAGACCACCAAGATCGGGTAAAATAGAATGATCTGTTCCCAACTGTCGAACTTTATCCGCCTTGATCTGAATCACACCTTTGGCAAAAGTGATACTTGAGTTTCCCACATTGAGCACAAGCTTTTTTGCTGCAAAAATATCCACAACGCCTTCCTGATGTCCCCCAGAATCTTTTCCATGGGCCTCTGTTCCAGTAGACCCACCAATATCCCCCATTAGCTTCTGCACATCATCTACCAGTTGAAGCGGTCTTTTTAGATTGTTCTTTACAGCCTTTTTGAGTGCTCCAAAACTGACGGATTTCGTGTTGACAAGCGCGGCTGTATCCGGCAGACCACCTCCTGATGCCACAAATCTTGTATTTCCAATTGCGTGGTTTTGTTCAAATGCCTGCTTTGCCTTGTCCAATCCTTTAAATCCCTTGTCTACCGCCTGTATTAAGATATTCCCGCCTTTTGCTGTACTTAATACAATATCATTGGCACTATAAATTTCTATCCCATAATCATCGTCTAGAATAATATGCGTTTTCTTTCCTTTTTTGCCGTCATATTTCTTTCTATCTCCAATTAATTCCAGCGTTTTAGCGCCAAATTTAACCATACGGTTATTTCCAGTAAACATCTTATCCTGATATCTCGAAAAGTCAGGGCTGTCCTTCTCGCGATGACTCTCAGTACATATCACTCTGGCACTGTCTTTTTCCCCTTTGACAGCCTCATAATACACAGATACTTTATCTCCCACATCTGGCATCGTATAAAAATAATTGGCGGCTGTGTGAACATAAGGTATCCACTGTGGCTTGCTGTCTTTATTCTCAAACGCTACCTGCACATAATTCTTTTTTACTGCCTGTACTGTTCCCTCCAGCACTCTGGAAAAGCTTCCCGCCTCTATTATCCGCTCTTCTGATGGCGTAAGTCCTTCGGCATTTACAAGTGTTATCTCATTCTGTATCAGTCCGCGTCTACAAGTAATTATGCTTTTGATTACAAGCTGTATTCTATTATCCCACTTCACCCCATAGCCAACGCCTATAGCAAGATTACTGACTGTCAAAACCACATTTTCGTACTCAAACACCGAAGCTTTTGGAATACTATTTCCCTGAAGTTTTCTCGCCTTGTCCACATCGCGCACAATGTACTGGTCCAAAATTACACCTGGGTCCAAAATCCGAAAGGGAATATTTCCAATATGAACTTTTCCACCTTCATCTTTACTATTCACAAAAAGTAACTTCTGATATCGATTCGCAATACGCCGGTCAAATTCCCAGTCCGTCTCGTCCTTCTGTGAAAGTATTTCCTCCACCTTTTTATTTTTCAATCCAGCCTCATAGTCCAAGAAATCATGATTCTTTCTGCCAATCCCCTGCGACATTACTTTTCCAAAAGTCTTTGATTTATCCTGAAATACATTTGTTCGTTTTTCCTTGTCTGTCTCTACAGACAAAGTCTCTGCTGTCAGCTCTATCTCTGCATATTGGTTCTGACTAAGCAGACATATCCGTTTGCAGATACCACAGAAAATAGTTTCATCATCTTTTACTTTTAAAAGTACTTTGGACCCCTGCCGCCGCACAATATCATTTGATTCCACTTTATCGCCTGTGAGGAAACGCACTGTCATGACACCATGTTCATTCACCTGCTCACGAATCTGTATCTCTTTTATATAAAGCACACTAAAATCTGTCTGTAGTTCCAGCCTCCCTAGTTCTAACTGTTCCTCTTTTGATGTCATTCTGCCACCTCCAGTTTTTTCAGCCCGACACCATAAAATCTCCTGCGCAGGATACTTTCTGCTACGGGCATTGATACAATTACCTTGTATTCAAGGCATCCAGCTAACCTAAATACATCTTGTCTTCCAATTTTGCTTTCATCTAACACCAAACTAGATAACATTCCATTGTCATATACCACGCTGTCTCTGTGCATACATGCAGTTTCAGAAAAGCATGGTACCCAGTACAGTGGATACAACGCACACTCCTCCACTGTCGGAAGCGCCTGAATTCCCTTAAACGCAATTTCTTTATTATACATGGACAGCAGCTTTTTTAGCTCGTCTGATACCATAAATGTAGGTTCCAACAGAATATCGCAAGGTTCCTCACGCTCACTTCCGCTAAAATATGCTACATTAAGCCTTTCAAGCGCCTCAAAACGATCCGGCGGCATAGCATAACAGTACGCATTTTTGTCAAGTCCTGTAAGGACAATTGGATTCTCTACTCTGGGACTCTGTAATAATTCAAAGTACTGCATCTTGTCCCCCCTTATTCTTTAACTCCTCAAATCCCGATCCGGCAACACTGCTGCCTTCCAAGGCTATATGATTGGCATCGCAATTTTTGACAATACATTGATCCGCACTGCAGTTCTCCAGCCGAAACGCTCGAAATTCACAATCATGAAACTCTGCCGGCGCAAAATAATCTAGTATGTCAAGTTCTGCATCCGTCTTTGTCTCAGATAATACAGTTTCTCTTATGACAATCTCCCGAAAAACACAATTGACAAAAATGCATCCTTTCATCATTGTGTTATGTATCTGCAGCTTCTCAAATACACAGCCATCGAACATACAATCATTCATCACGCAGTTCTCTATACTGCTCTCTATAAAAGCACAATCCTTAAAATCCGACTGACTTAAATTGAACGCTTTAAACTGCTTCTCATTGTAGTGAATCGCATGAAAACTGCGAAATCTCAAGTCTGTGTCCTGCTCACAGTTAAATATATCTACTGCTGGCTGTACAGCATAGATTGTTTTCATCCAATCCATATATTCCCCAATCTGTATGAGAAAGCAAGGTTCCTTCTGTATTCTGGCAAGACTTCTAAAATCAATCATATCTCGTATAATATACTTAAACCGCACTGCAAAACACAATAATATACTCCGCACCGCACGCAGCCGAAGCCTGTCAATTTCCGCCGCTCTAATATATCCGCGCAGACTTTCCTGTTGTGCCCGTTCTGCAAGACGATCCGCAAGCATTCTAGTCCCATCTGCTATCCAGTCTGCAGAAATAAAATCTGTCAGTACACTATCCGATATACGTCCTCCTTCACCGTAACTGTCGATCTGAAATGTGGCATAGCTGTCTTCCAAAGAAGTGTACAAAAAAGAAATGTCAATCTCCTGTATTGGCGGTGCTTCCTCTTCCTCCTGCAAATCCGCAAGCCGTTCCATATACTGCTGCAGGATTAATTTCCATGCCTCTGTAATCTCCCTCTTCCGCTTTCCAAAACGTTCAATGATGTTCTCTGCCGCTTCCGCAAATACTTCTGGATATATCTGCTGTTCAAACATCTGTATACGGGTTTGTTCCATATTCGCCTCCTAGTTAACCAGCACTTTCTTGGCTGTCAGAACTGCCGAATTTTTATCGATATCAATATAAGCGTCCTCTGTGCCTATAATAATTTCATTTTTCGCTGCAATATGTACCTCCTTGCCAGCACATATATTCACTTTCGTGTCAGACATCACATTGATTTCTTTATCGGAATAAACTTCCACACCTTTTTCATCTGTCAAATTAATAAAAAGTTTTCCTGATTTGCCAATAATGTACATTCCTTCCTTCGTAAGCAGTATCTGCTTGCCGCCAGGTGCTTTCCAAACTTTATTTTCTGGATTTTTAGGCGGCTGGGCAAACATAGCGCTCGATGCAAACGCATCTTTTTCATCACCCGTTGGAAAAAGGATTCTGACTGCATCTTCCTTCTCCGGCATACAATACCAACCGCTGCCATCGCTTGACGAATACACTGTTGAAAAAGGAAACAGCCAATCCACTTTCTCATTCATACCCTGGTCTTTGGGTTTTTCTTCTCCAATTCCTTCCAGCCAAACCTTTACTTTATCCTTTTTCACTCCAATTACTCTGCCATTTATCATGCGCCCCACCGCCCGACTGATAGTTTTGGGAGCTGCCAGACCGATTACACTCCCTCCTGCATGCATCAAATCATAATGCATACGAAGTATCCCATCTACCAGCATAGCGTCTATTCCTTTAATAATGCTGGATTTGCCATTGATTGAAATCTTATCGCCAATGTACGCATAAGCATAGGACTCCGCTCTATCGCCCGAGAAATCCTGCACCATGGCATCAGACATCCGCTCATAATCCTCCACATTGCTTGTATAAGTATACTCTTTTCCAGTAATTTCCTTCTGTTCTCTTGGAGCTGGAATCCCGATAGTCAACTGCGGTTTTTTCGTCTGTATATCTGCTACAAGCGGCGCGTCAAGCTGTGACGCCATCCGCAATGCAAACTCCCAAGTTGTCTCCTCATACTGCATAATTAAATGTCCTATTTCCTTATCCGAAACTGTGATATTTAAATCACCTTCTTTTTTTGTATTTTCCTGAATGCTTTTTTTAATTATCGTGCTATATTTATCCTTTAATTTCTGAAAGCTTTTGTTGTGTTTTTCCACATCAAGAAGAATACTCATCGTATTCAATCTTAAAGTGACAACGCTGTACTCGTTTTCTTGTTTTAGTGAAACATCTTTTACAGAACCACAAAAAAGATTCTTGGGCTGCCCCTCTGCATTGGTAGTAATCTTTACAACCATTTTCTCATCTACACGATTTACAAAATCCCTTGCCTTATCTGGTTCAGCTTCTCCCTCCACAACTGCCATACCATGCTGATTTGGTCTGTGTGTGATATGTATCGATAGAATCCGTTTGAATGCAAATCCTTCCACTTTGATATTGGCATATGATATCGTTTTCATAAGATTTCACCTCCTGATTGGTTTGACGGCTGCACACAATCCTGCTCTTTTTCGTCTATAAAACGAAAAGAAGCGAGCATTTCCTGTGCAATTGATTGATAGCGCTCCATATTCTGATAGTTAAAATTGATAAATCCCATTAGAACCCTTCCTTCAAGAGACGCAAAATACATTAGATTATAGACTGCCTCTGTGATAGTATGGGATATCATCTCAATACTGGAAATTGTATGTCTCTCTGTTCTGCGCATATCCTCCGACAAAATCCTGACCTTAGGACCCATTCGCTCAAGCGCAATCCTGACCACTTTGGGAAAATCTCCTATATATTCCTCAGGCACTTCATGCTGTGTGTAGGTATAACCTGTCGCAAGGTCAAGACAGCTATCTGCATACACTTTATCTGGCTTATTGCCAAGCGGGTATGACATTGCAATCTCTCGCGGAGACAGCTCTGTAAAATCCTCTGGCATCCATATTGCCACCTTATCTTCAAGGAATGTACGCTCTGTAAATGTGACAGGCACCATATTGATCAGAATGGTTCCATCAAATATGGATTGTGTCTTCTCTTTCTCAACAGTTTCTTTTGAAAATCGTTCTCGTTCAAACTCCTCATGCATCTCACGTCTTCTTAACAGTTCTTCATCCATCTGCACCATTGCTTTTCTCCTATCTCAACCTATTTTGAAATGCTTATAATTCCTCCAAGCGTGCACACGCACATACTATCTGTTGTCAATGCCGGCGCTCCGTCAATTAAATAGTCCTCATTACAAAACCGCCATGCAAGAGGTGTTGCCGGAACACAAGGCTTATTGATGCATACGCCAAAGGTCGTAAAATTCATAATTGGCAGATGATCATTTGCGTTTAAAACCTGCTTTCCCTGATAGGTTACTCCATGCCCTTGAAGTACATTGAGACAACACATTGTAGTGCCTAGCGAACACTTTACTTTTGCCCCTTGTACTACATAATCTTTTCCTGCTCCTGCCATAACATTCTCCTTTCCGACAGACTGCTCAACACAGCAACTGTCACTCCATCATCATTTTCCACTTCTTTCTTTTTCCTGCTCTTGAAGGCGCTCCTAAACCTCTCTGGTGTTCGAGTATTTTAACAAGCTCCTGAAACAGTCCCATATTCGTAGTATCTTTGGGTTTTTCTCCATTGGTATGCGCAATGTAACCTATCAGCGCATCCGGCGCAATCGGACTGCCGCTGCCAAGTATCTGCAGGCAAAAAGCTGCATCAAAATCAGAAATACTGCCTGCTGTGTCCATCAACTCCTGCGCAAACGCCCGTGTAATTTCAGGTGACAATGTACTGCCCCCATATGCGGCATAAGGAGCATGTACTCTGTTCATTGTGTCAAATTCTGTACTCCTATCCTCAAAATCCTGATACACACAACGAAGCTTTGCACCTTCTTGCAGTTTGAAACGACACAATTCTATCTGTCCCGGCTCACAGTCTATATCTCTAGTAATCTCCAAGTCCATATCCCTGTAAATACAATTGTCATCTGACACAGCATTAGAAAAACACATTTTTAGCACTGCGGTTGTATTGGTTGGGCTATAATTGATTGTTAATGGCTGCTTAATGAGAAATATCTCCTTGTCAAGAAACACTGTCCCTTCTTTTACAATAATGGCATCTTCTGTAGTCTCAAGCCCACACCCCGATAAAATGCCATCCGCATACTCCCGAATCAGATATTCATTTGTCATAAATGCTGCATCAGATATTGCAGTAAGCGCTGTCTGCCGCAGAATGCTGCCCGGTGCTATCCGGGGAATTGTTTTTATGATCATAGCTGTTCCGTTCTCCTTTCTTGTTCTGGTACAAAAAACCAAGAACCTTATATAATAATTGTACACTCGCAAATATATTTGTCAATTATTTTTATAATTTAGTATTTTTATTATAATATTTATTTATTTTGTCAATTCTGAATTTATTAAAATAAATAGTTTTGCTCACAATTTTCCTTTGGGTGCCTATTTACAATTGAGTAGGAAAAACTTCTCTACTCGCCGCCCGACCCGTGTACCGCTTTTGTGGCTTTTTTCCTCTGCACGGGTTTGGGCATAAAAAAGTACACGGCAATGAATTTTTTCATCTTCCATGTACTTTTTCTAACACTTTATTTTAAAAGGATATTTAATTTAATTTTTTTATCTCTCGATTAAAACAGGATAGTGTGCTTACTAAACCTCCGCATATACCAGTGCACAAGAACATTACCGCCATACCACTTCCAGTACCAGTTCCTACTATTTTTCCTAGTCCTACAGCAAACATATTCTCTGAATCCATAAAAGGTTCCAGTACATAATCTGCAAGATATCCTCCAAGTATAATACCAAGTGGGATCGTACTGTACTGGATAGCATTTCTGACTGCAAACACTCGCCCTTGCATAGCTGACGGAATCTTTCGGTATAGTATCGCATTCTGATTTGCCATAATAAAAGGTATTGGCAAGCTGGCAGCCAATGCAGCCACCGACCACCAAAAAGTATTTTTTCCAATCGCCATTATCAAATCTCCAAACAGAAATGATAATGCCGCCGAAAGATAAATTACTGTTGCTTTATGAGTACTTTCTTTTTTGACAGAAACAATCACACCACCAACAATTCCTCCTATACCCATACAAGCATTCACTATTCCAAGTGCAATACTTTCTCCAGAACTTCTCGCCAAAATCATAGGGGACAAAATATTTTCATAAGTCAATCTGGAAAAAAAGTTAATTAGTGCCATGGTTAGCATTATATATAAAATCCCCTTTTCTCCTCGCAGAAATGCAAATCCCTCTGCTATCCCTGCAAACGGCTTACTATGTTCTCTATCTTGAAACTGTTCTGGAATCACAATAAAAAACAGCAGGATACAAAACGCAGCTACAAAGCTTGCCAAATCGATCAGCAGGATAAGTGAAAGCCCTCCTATTGAAAAAAGAAAAGCAGACAACATAGGACTAAATACTACAATCAAATTACTAGAGAAGGAATTCATACCACTAATATTTGAAATCTTGTCCTTTGGCACAAGCAGCCCTGTCGCCACTGCGGAGGCTGGCTGCTGAAAAGCATTTGTGACTCCAATCACCACATTAATGATATAAATATACCAAACTGCAAGCTGTCCCGAAAGCAGAACTATCAGTATTGTCAGTGAACCAACTGCTGCAATACTGTCAGACACTAACATAATTATCTTCTTTTTGTGTCTGTCAATAAAATCACCCACAAACATGCTTAAAATGACATATGGCACATAATTGCAAAATGACATTAACGAGACAGACATTGCCGATTGGCTCTGCTCATATGCCCATAAAACGAGTGCAAATCCAGTCATGGAACTGCCAAGACCTGATATACTCTGACTAAACCACAAAAGGATATATTTCCGAAATAAATTTTTTTCATTGAATTTTCTCCATTCCATTCTTAAACGTTTGTTATCGTTGCAGAATAAATCGTACAAAATCCAATGTGGACGATCTTTTTTACCTCTGCACAAATATCGTCCTGTCATCAGACTTTGTACAGAGTTTTTTGTTTAGAAGAATCACCATACGAAAAAACATATGTTTCACCTCCTCCCAACAACACACAAAATTAATGCCTACTTACCCCTGATCCTGTTATAAAATACGAAACAAAGGTTTTTCCTATTTTAAAACAATTCCAAGTAAAATTCAATTATGCTTTTCAGACTTGCACAATTTGGACTACCGTTTGGCGTTACCATTCACGGCCTTGGATCCGCTCATAGTAACGATTTGGGGCGATATTCAAAATTTTGCTTCGCAAAAATCGCCCCTCACTTTTGAATCATGTTCTCACAGATGCAGCTTTATCCGTATCCTTCTGTTTTCCGTAAAAGACCTCACTTTTGAATCATGTTCTCACAGATGCGCAGTTCAGTGCATTCCTGCCCCGTGAATAGTAACCAGTTTGGCTGTCTTTCACGGGTCAGAAATACACACCCCCGACTCATAAAAAGTAATTACAATTCTTTTTTGGCCAATATTGTCTCCTTAAAAAAGATTTTTACCAAAAAACAATGAATCTTGTCAGCGGAAATGTAGATGAAAAACAATTTCTAAAGGATAATATTAATGGAAAAATACTTGTTTCTATGGCTGCCATGCAACCATATTTTAGACACAATCTACCCAGTGTATATTGGAATCGAGAAGGGAAGTTTACTTTCCCTTCTCGCTGTACAAACTAAAATTCAAATTTCTTATATTTTCCTTTTCCCCAATTGATTTTTATAACAGTTCTTCAAATTCTGCAACAATCTCTGATGAAATTCCAGATAATTCCAGTCTTTTGCAAATATCTTTTGCCAACTGAATCTGTTCCTCAAGCGTTACGATATCCTCATAGGGATAAAAATACATATTGCTTTGAAAATATAAAAAAGCATCTTCATCATTTAAGGACAAATTCTTATCATAATCTTCATTCCGTTCTATCACAACATTATTTCTGCCGACCATTATTCTTGTTTGGTTATGTCCACAAAATTTTTTGCAAAAATCTTTTCGTGTTTTTATTATCTCTATAATATTCTTTTCATCTGCGTTTACAGCAATAAAAAATGATAGAGAAAAATCTTGCATTGTTAATCTCCTTCCCTTGCAAGTATCTTTCTATTACTAAATAAAAATGATTAAAATACTCCGCAACTGTCTTCATAAATTCCTCTTATAGTGATAGACTGATATGTATTAATACTCACATTATGATTTTTCAACTTACAGTATTCTGAAAGAATTTCTTCAAGCTCTTTTCCCTCTTTATATATTACTGAAAGCTGTTCTGTAGATATCCACTGACTAATTCTATGTGCTGTTGTAGCACTATTTCTATGTCTATCCTCATATTTGTCAAATTCAGGAATACTATATATCAAAGAACGAATTTCAAAATGCTCTTCGTCATCACTCTAGACGACTACATACGCATGTCCCTCTTTACTCCTCTGAATTTCTAATTTTCCTGTAAGTATCTCACCACCCCATTCTTTCTTTACATCACATTCTATTTTGATAAGCTGATCCCCTTTTCTTTTAGAAATCTGGTAATAAAAATATCTGTTATTGGAATCCTTAACCACCAATATATCTGCCTCCTCCGCTGCCGAAAAAACAATTCCATATTCCATAAAATCCGCGGTAGACTCATCAATATGATTGCGCAAATAATCGATAAACTCCTTCTCTGAAAATGTTCTACTATATGTAGATATCAGAATATGTACTACAATCCCAATTAAAACAAGAATCAAACCTATAACCAATTTTTTAATATTATATTTTCTACAATCTACTTTTTCATAAATCTACTTTATATTCTTTTCTCTCCTGCCTTGGCATATTCCTTTGGGCGAATCACCTTTATCAACTGCCCATCAGAATCATAAAACTGCCTTGTAACGCTTCCATCACGTTTCGTGCGTTTTATCTCACGGTT
>DEPD01000107.1:11995-12238 GCA_002358575.1 Lachnospiraceae bacterium UBA3401
TATGCAGTCTGTGTACTGCGCTCCTGGTTGTCTATAATGCTTATCAGGTTCCCAGCTTTATCATACGAAAACTGTGCCGTACTGTCAATGCCAGATATTTTATCCACATAACATTCTGATACCAGACGGTCTGCTGTATCATATTCTCTAATGATCTGCGCCCCTGTAGGAAGAATGGTTTTTGTATTATTTCCGTTTTTGTCATACTCATATCTTACAGATACGCTCTGCCTGCCACAGCCT
>DEPD01000122.1 GCA_002358575.1 Lachnospiraceae bacterium UBA3401
GGAAGCCGAAGGCTGAACTGTAACAAACTGTAGAAAGACAAAATTACATGAAATTACACAAAATCTATCATCCTATCACTGCGACTCCATATAAATATACCAGCGATTATATGGAATTTGAGCCCTGTGCGCCGCTAAAGCCTTATATCCGATGTTTTTGGGGTTCTCGTAATATTGTACTGCAAAAACAAAACACTGCGGAAACATATGGAATTGTCATACCTGACACCTGTATGGATATTATTTTTACAGCAGATTTTACAAACAATAGTTTAGAAAGCAGATTCTGCGGAATCGATGACCGAACTTTTATCGACTATCAGAATTATAGAGAGAAAAAAACGTATTTTGTATTTGCAATTCGTTTTTATGCTTGGAGTGTGTCTTTGTTTGCACAAGAATCTATGCGCTCCACCAAAAACGCTTTTTTTGATGCAGGCTACCATTTTCCAAAAATCAAAAAGGAAATTGAACGCCAGTTATTTGATACCACAAATATCAATCAGCTCATTCCAACTGTGGAAAAAATACTGCTCAACCTTTATTATGAAAAGAAGGAAAACAACCTTTTATTTCAGGCGACATCAAAAGTATTACAAACTAGAGGAACCCTGTCAATGACAGACTTAACACAAGATGTCCTTGTTAGCAGCCGACAGCTAGAAAGACTTTTCTTGGAGTATATTGGGGTATCACCCAAAAGTTTTGCATCCATGGTGCGATATCAATATTTATGGAATGAACTTCTATATCGAAACGATTTTAACATCGCGGATGCCGTCTACAAATATGGGTATTCAGATCAGGCACACTTATGCCATGATTTCAAGAAATATCATTCTATGAATATGTCAGATGCCAAAAAATTTGCTTTGCAGAATGTCGGAAATATACAAGACAACTCCCTTTTAGTGCAATATAATGGACAGCGAAAACAATAAAGATATGTAGGAAAACAACTTATACAGATCCTTATGCCGCAAAAGCAAGTACAAAAAAATGGCTGTTGTGCCATGAAGGAGGTAGCGCTTATGAAATACTGTAATACATTAATCGCTGTAAAAAATATGGAACAGTCTTTGCAGTTCTACAAGGATTTGTTTAACCAGGACGTCACACTTGATTTGGGTTGGTGCAAAACATTGACCTGTGGATTAACTTTACAGGAACATTTTGACAAACTTGTGGGATTGTATCCCGACACAATGCACTACCGCTCCAACACAATGGAGCTATACTTTGAGACAGAGGATTTTGAGGCATTCCTCACTCTTTTGAATCAACACCCTGATGTAGAACGTCTTCATGAGCCACAGACTTTTCCATGGCTACAGAGAGGAATCCGCATCTTTGACCCAGACGGACACTTAATTGAAGTATCAGAAAACATGTATTCGGTAGCTTGTAAGCAATTTGCCAAGGGACATGACACAGCAGAAACAGCTCGACTGATACAACACCCACTCGAAA
This sequence comes from Lachnospiraceae bacterium UBA3401, assembly GCA_002358575.1. Classification (GTDB taxonomy): domain Bacteria; phylum Bacillota; class Clostridia; order Lachnospirales; family Lachnospiraceae; genus COE1. Next base: position 1,471 of record DEPD01000122.1, read on the forward strand.
TGGTCGAGGAATGGTTCCAGTGCTACCGCCGCTCCAACATAAGTCCTTGCGGCTCAGACTGTAGTGCATGTGACTGCTACAAGACAATGTGTAATGGGTGCAATCTCTGCGAGGGCAAAGTATTTCATTCTCTCGAGGGATGTGCTATTTATAACTGTGCGGTCCACGAAAAGAGTCTAAAAGACTGCGGTAGCTGTAAAGAACTACCCTGCACTATCTGGAAAGCAACAAGAGATCCCCGATATTCTGACGAGAAATTTGAGCACAATGTGGCGGAACGCGTGCAGACATTAATGCAGCTTACAAAACTGTAAGCTAAAATTCACCTTTCTGTAAGTTGGAACTGTCATGATATTCTTACACCATCAAATAATAAGTTAGGCTTTTAGTAAGGTAAGAATAAAGTATAGGAAAAATACTTTCAGAAAGGAGTCGTAATTAACATCACAATGAAAATCTTACAAGCAAACAATTACGCACAACAATAGACTGCGCGCCATTGGAATGAGCGACAGGCAACTTGAAAAAATGATTGTCGCTGAGGCAGTTTCCTATACGGTGACTGGTGGACTCCTTAGAACAATACTAGTACACTGTTTTTTTAATCCTCATATACAAAGTGCTTGATATTTGTATCAGTGCAAGGCGGAGGAAGGAAGCGATGCGGTGGCATCGTTGACTGACGACAACGCGGCAATGATGCAAATAGCGAGTGCTTGGTATATGAGGAATTAAAAAACGGTGTACTAGGACTTTTTCTAAGCAAAAAGCTCTATGAATGTAAGAGGGCAGCAGCACTTTTTGCTGTCGCCCCTTGATTACCAACCAGCAAGGGCAGACGAAACTGCGGGCTATGGACGCAGCCCATTTACTTGCCTTTGGCTGGCTCGGCTGGATTTGCTATTTATCAACTCTTCGCAACAGAATATTGCACGTAACAGCAGCTAAGACAAAAATCAAAAGGAATGGTAAAAGGCTTTCAAACTTAAAAACACTCTCTGTCATCAGTTTATATCCCCATGAAGCTGGAAATAGTTTTCCTATTGTTTCAAACGCTTTTGGAAGTAGTTCCATAGGGAACATAATTCCAGAAAGCATGGTAGAAGGTATAAAAATAATAATAGAAAACATAGAAGTTTTTGCTTGGTCTTTTACCGCCAAACCAATGATACTGGCAATGCTAAGAGATACCGCAATAAAAACAGCAAGGCTGATAAAGTACATCCCCGGATCTTCTGGTACTTCAGCATGAAAAACAAGCGGTGCGGCAATATATAAAATAATACTCATAAGGAACAAATGGATATATGCTGAAATATTGGTTAAAGCAAGACCTAAGATTATTGGAACACCATTCGCTTTGTAAACCTTTTTAATATCGCTGCTGTAAATTTCAACAAGAGAAGGCGGCAGACCAATCAACGCCCCCATCGTCACACCAAATACAGTCATTGACTGAATAAGCGTATATCTCGCTTCTGGCATGACTGATGTAAATATACCGCCCATAATTACAAAGAACAAAAGAGGCACGATATAGCAGGTTATAAGTAATGTCTTACTCCTTATGTCTAACTTCCATTGTAAAGAAACTCCGTATAAAAAAGCTCCCATTGTTACTCCCCCTTTGCAATTTTTATAAAGTGCTGTTCCAGTGAACCACGGTCTATCTTAATATCTGTGATAGTTTCTCCTTTTTCCTTGTACTGCATGAGCAGCGAAAGCAGAGAATTACCGATATTTTCTGATTCATATTTTTCAGTTCCATTTTCAGTTTGGATTGTGATATTATAATGCTTCCCGATTGTTTCAGCCAGTTGTTCTACAGTCCCGATAAAGGCAATTTTGCCGCCGGAAAGAATAGCAATTCGGTCACACAAATTTTCAACCTCTGCCATATCATGGCTTGCTAATATGATTGTCTTTCCGATTGCTTTTAACTGGCGGATTTGTTCATGTAAAGATATTTGTCCCTCAACGTCAAGTCCTGCGGTTGGTTCATCAAGAAACAGAATATCTGGATTTCGTGTTAAAGCAAGCGCCAGATGGAGCCGCCGCTTTTGCCCGGTCGATAATTGATAATACGGCTTTTTTGCAAGTTCATGAATACCAAGAGCGTCAAGCATTGTTTTATCAAGGGGCGTATTATTCCATTTCGCAAACAGCTTTACAGCTTCCAGTACTTTAATGTATTTCGGCAAAGAAGCCGACTGTAATTGAATGCCCATGATTCCATTTATGGTAATGTTTCCGCTGTCATATTTTCTTAAACCCTCGATACATTCAAGAGATGTGGTCTTACCTGCACCATTTATACCGGCATCTCATGTTTCTATTAATCCATTCTATATCTTTGGCGCGCGCCGACGGGAGTGAATTTCAATACATCTCATGTTTCTATTAATCTGGCAATTTCTGTGGAAGTGCTTACAAAATCCCTATTTCAATACATCTCAT
>DEPD01000113.1 GCA_002358575.1 Lachnospiraceae bacterium UBA3401
TCTGGCCGGATGGAGTACTAGTATTGCATCCAAACAGAAACTAGAGTTATGAGTAGCGTGGTTTGTGTCAGTATTAGGCAAAATTTCGACGACAATGTGGTAGCATCATTTAGAAATTTTAACGTCGCAATGATTTGAACCAGACAGTTCATGATTCTAATTTCTAGCCAGATGGAGTGCTAAAAAACTGTAAATAAATAACACTTTGTTTGAATTATCTCATAATGTATCTATTTCATCAGATACTTTTTATGGATGTATCCGTTTTGCTTGCATATATCTTCTTTAATAGAAAAATCCGAGTACAACTTCAAATGAATTGGTTACTTATCTACAGATTTGAAACAATAAATAAAAGCCCATATATGCTACTGGTGGAAAAAGATCATTATTTTCTTTCCAATAAAATAAAGTGCTTTATCAGATAGTATAGCATATACCATAGAGGAAAGGAAGATATTTTCTTGTGAAATGGCATTACTTAGCTGTTTAACTTATAACTTTGCGCTGATAGCATTAAGCTATATAAAATTGCTTTTATCATGATTCGTGTTGGCGTCTAAACAGTAATTTTTTACGCTTACGTTTATTTTAGAAGCTTTTGTTGGCAAATACATTCAATCTATTAAAGCACTTAGGTAATGGGCATTTTGTATTTTTTGCTTGCATTTTGCAAAGACTGTGTTATAATTCTGTTTATGGGGATATAGCTCAGTTGGGAGAGCGATACGTTCGCAACGTATAGGTCACGAGTTCGAGTCTCGCTATCTCCATTTGGGAAGCATAGCTCAGCCGGGATGAGCGTTCGCCTCACACGCGAGAGGTCAGGGGTTCGAGCCCCCTTGCTTCCAGTAATATTGGATATATCAAAAACAACCACGCAGTCTGATTTGTGGTTGTTTTTTTATGGACATCCGACGCGGAAAGGAAATGCGCAGTCTCATGCAGAGGAAATATCCCATTAAGTTAATATATGGGGTAGAGGAATACAATTCCAGTATTGACATTTGTTTTGGTTGATTGTAAACTATAATGTACAATATGGTTAACAATTAAAAGTGGAGGAATGATTACTATGAACACAAAAACAAAAGAACTTACATTGATTGGTTTGATGGCGGCTGTTATATGTATTGCGGGACCGTTGTCGTTGCCATTGCCGTTTAGTCCGATTCCAATTTCACTAACGAATCTGGCAGTGTATTTTTCGGTTTATACACTTGGAATGAAACGTGGTACAGTCAGTTATCTTGTGTATCTGTTGATTGGAGTGGCGGGGCTTCCTGTGTTCTCCGCTTTTACAAGCGGTCCAGCGAAACTCTTTGGACCGACCGGCGGTTATCTTATTGGATTTCTTTTTATGGCACTGATTTGTGGATATTGTGTTGACAGATGGAATGGGCAGATAATTGCGAGTTTTATTGGAATGGTTGCTGGAACTGTAGTTTGTTATTTTTTAGGAACAATATGGCTTGCTTTTCAGATGAGTGTTGGGGCTGACCAGTCATTTACCGCTGCGCTTCCTGCCGCGTTTGCTGCCGGCGTACTTCCATTTATTGTTGGAGATCTGGTAAAAATTATGTTTAGTTTGTTGATTGGTGCGCAGGTGCGTGTCAGAGTGAGAAGAGCAGTGTTCAATGAATAAAATGGAATAAAAGAATAAAGGGGTCAGAGATATTATGGATATCTCTGACATTTTTATGCGCACGCCGATGCAGAGGAAATATACCATTGCATGACGCATCGGCGGTGCGCGGGTAGGGGAAGATAAATTTTCCTTACTCGATTTCAATACTTGCAATCGTGTTACAGATTGAGTATAATGATTGGTGTATCTTAGTATACATACAATGCAAAGGACAGAATGAATGACAAGACGAAAGGGATTAACATTTTATCAGAAAAAGAAAAAATTAAATATTGTTGTGGTCAAAGAAATCCTAAGCTGGATTTTTTGGATATTTGCTTCCATGTTGTTGGCGGTCGTAACAGTTTTCTGTGTCGGGATGAAAACAAGTGTGATTGGTCCTTCTATGGAGCCAAGCCTGTACAATGGGCAGGAAATTTTTTTGAACAGATTGATTTACAAAGTATCGTCGCCACAGAAGGGAGATGTGATTGTATTTCTTCCAAATGGCAATGAGAAGTCGCACTTTTATGTGAAGCGCGTGGTGGGCGTTCCAGGTGATACGTTGTACATAAAAAATGGTATTTTGCATGTGAATGATGATACGGTGGAACAATATTTTAATGACAGAATTGTTGAGCCTGGTTTGCTGGAGAGCAAAGTCACATTGGGAGAGGACGAATATTTTGTGATTGGCGATAATTGTAATGATAGCGAGGACAGTCGTTCTGCGAATATTGGAACGGTTAAGAAGAGCTATATTATAGGAAAAGCGTGGATGAAGCTGGCCTCGGGCAGCAGTGATATGGGACTGATAGAATAAAAAGAAAGGCAAGACAAAACTATGACAAATTATCAATGGTATCCAGGTCATATGACCAAGGCAAAGCGAATGATGCAGGAGGATATCAAACTTATTGATTTGGTGATTGAGCTGGTGGACGCAAGAGTGCCACTGAGCAGCAGAAACCCAGATATTGATGAACTGGGGAAAAATAAATCAAGAATTATCCTTTTAAATAAATCGGATCTTGCAGATTCAAGAAAAAATAAACTATGGAGAGATTATTTTTCAAAGAAAGGATTTTATGTGCTGGAGATGAATGCCAAGACGGGAGCTGGCATGAAGTCAATTCAAGGTGTGGTGCAGGAGGCGTGCAAAGAAAAAATTGAGCGCGACAGGAAGAGGGGGATTCTCAACAGACCTGTGCGTGCTATGGTGGTTGGGATTCCAAATGTTGGCAAATCTACCTTTATCAATTCGTTTGCGGGCAGAGCATGCGCTAAGACGGGGAACAAACCAGGCGTGACAAAAGGAAAGCAGTGGATACGTCTGAATAAAAGTATAGAATTGCTGGATACGCCAGGGATTTTATGGCCGAAATTTGAGGACCAGACTGTTGGGCTTCACCTTGCTATGATTGGTTCTATCAATGATGAAATTATACATTTGGATGAACTTGCATATGAGCTAATTCAATTTTTGCAGAGGGAGTATCCAGGTTTGCTGGAAAAGCGCTATCAGATAGAGATTCCAGAAGGACAGGAAGCTTACGAGACGATCAAGGCTGTCTGTGTCAGCAAAAAGTGTTACTTGAAGGAAGAAAGGTTGGATATTATGAAAGCTTCCACAATGATTGTGGAGGATTTTAGAAACGGAAGAATTGGAAAAATTACATTGGAGATGCCGGAGGAATGATGGAAACGGAAATAATAGAAACAGAGGAAAATAAAATGAAACACCTATTGAAGGAACTATTGAGTATCAGCATTTATCTGCTGCTGGTATTTTGTGCCGCCTATTTCATTGTGACTTATGTGGGACAGCGAACTCAAGTGAGTGGCAGCAGTATGGAGACTACTCTAAGTGATGGGGATCATCTGATTGTTGACAAGATATCTTATCGGTTTGAGGACCCAGAACGGTTTGACATTATTGTGTTTCCGTTTCAATATGACACAGATACTTATTATATCAAGCGTATTATAGGAATGCCCGGAGAGACCATACAGATTGATGACAGCGGGAATATCTATATTGATGGTGAGTTGTTGGAGGAGGCTTACGGGCGTGAAGTTATACAAAATCCTGGAAGAGCAAGCGATCCAATATTGCTTGGTGTGGATGAGTATTTTGTAATGGGTGATAACAGAAACAACAGTTCAGATAGCAGAGACCCTTCTGTTGGAAATATTCATCGCAGGGATATTATTGGCAGAGCATTTATTAGAATTTGGCCTTCCTCAAAGTTTGGAGTATTGAAGCACCAATGAGTTGATTAGAGTATAGAAAGGACACGATGTTTTTGTGGAGAAGAAAATAGAAGAAATCAAAAATGAATTAAAGGCAGCATACGCAAGTGAGCTGCCTGTTTTTGTGGAACAGTACGGGACAGATAAAAGAAGTGGTGTGCAGGCGCTTGTTGCAAAGGCAAGGAAAATGATAGATGCCTATGAGAAGGAAAAACAGCGTACAGAACGCATGAAAAAGTATGAAAAGGAATATGATTCTTTTGGATATATCTGTGGGATTGATGAGGTTGGCAGAGGACCGCTTGCAGGACCTGTGGTGGCAGGGGCAGTGATACTGCCAAAGGATTGTCAAATCTTATATCTCAATGATTCAAAACAGTTGAGTGAAAAGAAGCGCGAGGAACTGTATGATATTGTTATGAAAGAAGCAGTGTCAGTAGGAATTGGATATGTTTCCCATGAGCGGATTGACCAGATTAATATTTTGCAAGCAACTTATGAAGCAATGCGACAGGCAATTAGCAAATTGAGTGTGAAGCCAGATATTTTGTTAAATGACGCAGTTACGATACCTGGGATAAGTATTCGGCAAGTTCCCATTATCAAGGGTGATGCCCAGAGCGTGTCCATTGCCGCTGCGAGCATTGTTGCAAAGGTGACAAGAGACCGGCTGATGGTGGAATATGATAAGACGTACCCAGAATATCATTTTGCAGACAATAAAGGTTATGGTGCAGAGATTCATATTGAAGCACTAAAAAAGTATGGTGCGTCGCCAATACATAGAAAGAGCTTTATCAAAAAGTTTGTAGAGGAAAAAGAAGTTCTGCAAGAACAGTAGGAGGAGAAGTTTATGGACAGTGTATTGTCGGGATATTCACAGAGCTATAGCGGGACTCAGATAGGGCAAGGACAGGGATACGCAGGAACTGTGGGCATGACAGGAGGTGCCACTTCTGGAAGTGCGCAGGGAGTGGATGTGACACAGTTACAGCCTGGCGATACATTTCAGGGAGAGATTGTCTCTGTCAACGGTGAAGATGTCCAGATACAGTTGGCAAATGGACAGTATATGGCGGCAAAGCTAGAACGCGACGTACAGTTGGCGCTCGGGCAGGTTATGAATTTGCAAGTGCAGTCCAATAAAGATAATCGTGTGGTTTTAAAACCTATTTACGATGGAAAAATGCAAATGTTGCGTGTGGGGGAGGCGGCGCTCCGCGCAGCGCATATGGCGGTCAATGACAGAACGATGACACTTGTGTCAACACTGCTAGAGAACGGTATGTCCATCAACAAAAATACATTGATGCTGTTTAATCGGCTCACTTTGCAAAATCCCAATGCGAATATGGCAGATTTGATTAAATTGAGCAAATTGCAGTTACCTATCAATGACAATACTCTTTCTCAATTTCAGAATTATCAAAAGAGTGAGCATAAGCTGTTAGATGGTATTCGAGAAGCGTCTGAAGAGATACTAAAATTATATGACACGCTGACTGGAAAGACAGAGATGCTAAATAGTCAGAATCTGTCTGGAAATGGTATGACGAATGCCGCGCAAGGTGCTGTTGCGGGACAGACAGCGCTAGAGAATGGCGGTAAATTTCTTGAACAGGTGCTTTTACTGCTCGCGGGAGAGGACGAGCAGAACGCAGGGACACAAAATACTGCAAATTCAAATAACAATGCCAACACTGCAATTTTACAGGAAAATCAGAGCACGCAAACCGATGAGCATGTGCCGTCGAATCCAGAGCAAACTATTCAGAACAATGCGCAGAATCCAGCAGAAAATCTTGACCATGCGATTGACAAAAAAATAAATTCACAAAAACAAGCTGAAAAAACAATATTGCAGGATACAGAACAGGCTTTAAAACAGGAAGGGGTGGCGAGTAATAAGGCGAATAGTACCCACGATGCATTTTTCAATCAATTAAAAAATGAGCCCTTGCAGACTGTTCCAAATAAAATTATTTTATTTCTACGAGAAGCCATTAAGGAAGGAAATCTTACCTTAAAAGATGTGAAACAGTTGTTGCTTGACAGTGAGATTGGCAGGAAGTTGACAGCGGAACAAAAGTCTGAAATTTTCCATTCGGAACCGTTTCGGTCAATGCTCAAAAACGGACTGCAAAAACAATGGACTCTTTCACCGCAGGATTTGGCACAGGAAGGTAAAGTGGAAGAGTTTTATCATAAACTTGCCAAGGAGAGCAGTCAGTTGACACGCATGATGAATGAGGCAATGCAGTCTGCAAATCAGGCAAACAGTGGTACTCCAGCGCGCGCAATGGCAAATCTCAGTGAGAATGTTGCGTTTATGAATCAGATGAATCAGATGTTTACTTACGTACAGTTGCCGTTAAAACTTGGCAATTCACAGGCACATGGGGATTTGTATGTCTATACAAACAAGAAAAATATGGCGCGCAAAGATGGTATGCTCACGGCATTTTTGCATTTGGATATGGACTATTTGGGGGCACTTGATGTCAGCATTTCTCTTCAAACTGAGCGCAATCAAGTCACCACAAAGTTTTATCTTGACGAGGCGTCCATTGCGCTGGTGAAGGAACATATGGATGAGTTGTCACAGAGATTATTCAAAAAGGGGTATCAGTGCAAAAATATGATCTTGGAGAAAGACGAGGACAAAACGGTTCTAGAGCACATGGAAGAGCAGGTGGCAGGTGGCAGTGCAGTTCTCAGTTATCAAACGTTCGACACAAGAGCATAAAAAAGAGAGGATAGAATAGATGGCGGCGGAGAATAAGCAAAAAGTAAAACAGGCAGTTGCGTTGGAATACGACCCAGCAGACAGCGCTCCAAAAGTGATTGCAATGGGACGCGGCGTACTGGCGGATAAAATTATAGAGCAGGCAAAACAAGCAGATGTGCCAATCCATAAGGATGATAAATTAGCAAATACCCTGTCGAAATTGCAGATTGGTGAGATGATACCGCCAGAGCTCTATGAGGTGGTCGCAGAAATCCTTATGTTTGTGGACAGTATGGATAAGATCAAAGCAAAGGTGAACGCTTATCAAAACAATAAGGAACTGTAAAAATGAACACGAGAGAAAAAGGCACAGAATATGAAAAGATTGCTGCAAAATTTTTGCAAAATCATGGCGTAATAATCTCTGAATACAATTATAGAAACCGTCAAGGCGAGATTGATATAATAGGAAAAGATGGAGAATATATTGTATTTTTTGAGATAAAGTATCGCAAAAATGATGCGAGTGGGCAGCCTGCAGAGGCGGTGGACTACAGGAAACAACGTAAAATTTGCAAGGTGGCAGATTACTATCGAATGATGCATCAAATAGGGGAGTTCTCACCAGTGCGTTACGATGTGGTCGCAATCTGTGGAACAGAAATTACATGGTATCAGAATGCGTTTGCGCATATTTACACATAAATTTATACTGGCGGTCAGCCTTTTTGACCGCCAGTATAACAAGATGCGCACAGCCGCATAAGGAAATTTGCCGCTTTGCGGCTGGAGCGATACTCACGGCAAATTTCATTGACCGTGAGTATAATAATAATTAGGGTGGTATAAAATCGTGCAGAATGAAATAATTCGATATGGAAATCACACAACATGCAGACTTGGTTATGATAAAGAAAATCAAGAAATGGCGTATTTTACATTTGCGGGATTGGAACAGACAGGCATTGTGGAACACTTTTTCTCGACAAGAGAAGGCGGTGTGAGCAGTGATTATTTGTATTCATTAAACTTTAGTTTTACGCAGGGCGATACCAAAGAAAATGTGATAGAAAATTTTAGAAGGGCTGCGGCACATTTAGGAATGACCTGCAATGACATTGTATGTACACAGCAGACGCACACAACAAATGTCCGTAAAGTAACTGCTGCTGATAAGGGAAAAGGTGTTGTCTGCGAACGGGATTACACAGATATAGACGGGCTAATTACAAATGAGAGCGGAATTATTTTGGCGGCTTTCTATGCGGATTGTGTTCCGCTGTTTCTTGTGGACCCTGTAAATCGAGCAATTGGTTTGGCACACTCTGGTTGGCGCGGAACTGTCGAGAGAATGGGAAAAGTGATGTTAGAGAAAATGAGCGTAGAATTTGGCACAAAGCCGGAGGATGTTCGCGTTGCAATTGCGCCCGCAATCTGCCAGAGTTGCTATGAGGTAAGTGCGGATGTTGCACTTGCTTTTGCAGAGATTTTTGCGAAAGATGATGCAAAGGCGCAGGAATATCTTGTGCGGTATCAACAGGATATGACACAGCAAGATATTGACAGATGTCTAATGTATCAAAAGGAGAATGGGAAATATCAATTAAATCTTTGGTACGCAAATTTTAGGGTCTTTCGCGATGCGGGTGTGCCAAACAAACAAATTGAAGTAACAGATGTCTGTACTTGTTGCAATTCGGAATTGTTGTTCAGCCATAGAGCCAGCAAGGGAAAGCGTGGAAACTTGGGTGCGTTTTTGATGCTAAAATAAAAATTTGATTACAAGACGGTTATTGCTAAAAATGTTTAATTCAAAATAAAACAATTTAGGTTGTGTATTTGTAAGGTAGGAAATCAGATTGGTAAAATACACTATTTTTTCGCTTTTAAATTTAAGTATATTAATAAAAAGCAAAGGAGAGAACTACATGTGGATATTTTTGGTGATTGTGCTTCTTGTTATTGTTATATATATCATACAGAAGAAACAGTATGAGCAGACGGAATATTATCAACAAACCCAAAACCCCTTTATGAGTGTTCAATTTAACAAAGGACTTTTGGGTGAATTTTATACATATAAATATTTAAAATCACTTGCTGGGTATAAAAGATATTTGTTTAATTTATATCTTCCGAAAAACAATGGGGAATACACAGAATTAGATGTTGTTCTTTTGCATGAATCAGGTATTTATGTATTTGAATCTAAAAATTATAGTGGATGGATTTTTGGAACAGAATCTCAACAATATTGGACTCAAACATTGCCTGTTGGACGAGGAGCACAGAAAAATCAATTTTACAATCCTATCTTACAAAACAAGGGGCATCTAAAATGGCTTCAAACATTCCTCGATGATCGGTCATTACCATTTTATTCTTACATTGTATTTAGTGATCGTTGTACATTGAAAAATATTACTTTGACTAGCAAAGAACATTATGTAATGAATCGATATAACCTTCTTTCTGCGGTTCAACAAAATATTGCAAAAACTGGGGTACAATTATCACAAGACAAAATTGATAACTTATTTGAAAAATTGTACCCTCTAACTCAGATAGATGAAGCCGAAAAAATAATACATATTAGAAACATTCGACAAAATACACAGAGTAGTTTTTCGCAGACTATTTCTGCCACTAATGTAACTCCAGATATTGAGAAAACGATATGTCCTCGCTGTGGCGGAAAACTTGTTATGCGTATTGCAACTAAAGGAGAGCACCAAGGAAAAAAATTTTGGGGATGTTCTAACTACCCAAAATGTAGATATATAGAAAATTTGCCAAATGAAAAGGAGTATTAGATATAGTTTTTTTGCAATACAACAGCAATTTACAAATTTTCATAGTTATTTAATCAAGTTTAATAATGCTAAGAGCCTGATATCGTAGTGTTTTCTGATTTAATAGATGCAACTTTTATGAAGAAAAGTTAAAGTATTTTTCAAATCCGGCATTGAAACGATGGTAGCATTCTGTAGAAATAACAAGAAATCAATCGTAAGATCGGTTGGCAAATTTGTTATCTATGTTTGCAAAACCATTATTGAGTTGATTTTAGATAACTTGTTTTAGTGCCAACTAATCTATTTTTTTATGCATAGATAGAGAAGGGGAAATCTATGGTTGGAGAAGCACTTAGATTATTGTGGATTTTTAGTGGATATAAATCTGCTGAATTAGCTGAGAAACTGGGAATTTCTCAAAGCTATGTTTTCGGAAATTAAAAATAATAAGAAACAGCCGACAATGGATATATTAGATAAGTATGCCAGCGTATTTGAAATGAAAAAATCAACATTATTATTTGCAGAAGCTTTAGAAAATGATGTTGAAGTACAAAATGATAAAAAACAGAAAGTGGCATTAGCGGGAATGAAATTATTGAAAATACTTGAAAGAGTTGGTAAGTTTGAAGATGAATAAATGTTATCCAATAAAGAACAGTCCATTGTATCGGTTGAGGAATAGAAGAAGGTTAACGGAATTTTTAAATCTACCTAAAACTATTTTAAGGAAAAACATACTTATTGTTATAATGAGTTTTCGAGACCGAAGCCCAATGGAGATGGAGAAAGACATTTTACTGTACCGCTAGAAGATTTAAAGAGTATACAAAAACATATTTGTAAACTATTTAAACGAATTATAACGCCAGAATGGGTAATATCAGGTAAAAAATCATGTAGTTATATTACAAATGCAGAGATGCATTTAGAACATAGATTTGTGAAAACAATGGATATATCAAAGTTTTATGATTCAGCACAGCGAAGCAGAATCTATCAAATGTTTTCACAAACTTTTAATATGGCATCTGATATTGCGTGGATTATGACAGAGTTAGTAACATATAATGGAACATTGCCAACAGGAAGCCCCTCTAGCCAACTAATTATATATTGGACATACCGTGGCATGTTTCAGAGAATAAATGAATTAGCAGAAGAATATAATTGCTATTTTTCGCTTTACGTAGATGATATGGCATTTTCCTCTGATTTTCCGATTAAAGCCATCTTGAGAGATGAGGTTTCCGATGTATTAAGAAAGAATAGACTATTGGCAAAAAGTAAAAAGGATCATTATTATCAGGTAAACGATTTTAAGGTTGTTACTGGAGTTGGAATAAAGCAGAAAAAAAGGTTGTACTTAATAATAAGCGTAAACAAATAATAGAGTTTATGCAAAATGTAAAAAAAGCAGTAATATATATCAAATTGAAAAGCTTAACGGAATTTTATGCTCACTAAGGCAAATAGAACCATATATTTTCCCAGAAATATATGGGTATGTCCATAGCTATGAGCAGGAACTCAAGAAATTATCAAGAGACAGATTTTATAGGGCTAAAAAGAAAAAAGGTATGTATCATTCTAAGCACATATATAATGTTGGCATTAATACGAAACAATGATTTGATTAATTGAAAAGAAGGTAAACGATGTTAGATTGCATTATTGAACGTACAAACAGATATATAGATGATATGCCGAAAAAAGAGCGTAAAAAATATGGTCAGTTTTTTAGACAGCACGTTTTATGGCTGGATTATATACTATACCTGAAAACATGTTCAAGGTTCGCATTTTAGACGCAGGAGCAGGTTCAGGTATATTGTCGTGTGCACTTTTAGAACGATTGGAGCGGATGGCTTTTGTTCAAACAATAGAATTAACTTGTTATGAGAATGATGACAATATCTTGGGATTGTTAAGAGAAAATCTGCATACTTATCAGACAAATTCAAAAAAGGACATTCAAATTAATATTATCACAGATAATTATATTACAAGCCAGTATTTGGACTTCCATCATATGTTAGGCGGCAAACCCGAGCCTAAGAAATATGATTTTGTAATAGGAAATTCTCCATATATGAAGATACCTAAAGATGCGCCGGAAGCAACGGCTATGCCGGAAGTCTGTTATGGCGCCCCCAATTTATATTTCATTTTTGCGGCAATGGGATTATTCAATCTTGATAGTGAAGGGGGAGATGGTGTATATTATCCCTCGCTCATGGACTTCTGGAGCATAT
>DEPD01000112.1:0-5817 GCA_002358575.1 Lachnospiraceae bacterium UBA3401
ATTTTCCTACAATTCCTTAGTAGTGAAATATGGGTTATTATTGACGGGGCAGGATTGTGATATATTTAGGCAGAAATAGGATAGTATTTTTAGAATGTACGTGTTATAGTGATGTAAATCAGAACTGATAGATACATTAGAAAGGAGTAATCGATAATTAGAAAGGAGTAATCGATATGGAGCTAAACAGGGAGGCCGCAGAACAGGCACTGCGCGCAGCCGAAAAATCAAATTCAGGACCTTGGGTGGACCATTCTCTATATGTCGCACAAGCATGCAAAAACATTGCACAGAGTTGTCCACATCTGTCTGCTGAAAAGGCTTATATATTAGGATTGTTACATGATATTGGGCGTTACGCCGGAGTAAGTTCAGAAAAACATTTGATAGATGGTTATCGCTTCTGTATGGAGCGCGGTTGGGAAAAGGCGGCACAAATTTGCATTTCTCATGCATTTATGATACAGGATATTGAGACGTCTATCGGCGTGTTTGATATAAGTGGTGCAGATTACTTGTTTATGAAGCATTTTGTTGCAAATGCAGTGTATGATGATTATGACCGTTTGGTGCAGCTCTGTGATTCACTGGCACTCCCCACAGGTTTCTGCATTTTGGAGAAACGATTTGTAGATGTGACAATTCGGTATGGTGTGCACGCAGCGACAGTAGATCGCTGGAAAAAAATATTGGAGATCAAGGTAGATTTTGAGAAAAAAATTGGTAACTCTATCTATAAATTACTACCAGGAGTGGAAGAGAATAGTATTCTATAAAATGTTTTAACGTTGGTCATTCATAAATTGCATTACGACCTTGGAAATGTTGTGCTACAAACAGAGTCGCTGCTTTTTGGCAACTCCACCACGACAATCCGCCGCCGTGGAGTAAAATGGGCGTGTCTTGATATTTTGTGCCCAATTTTTTGTTATCATAAAATTTTTCCATGAAAAATATTTTAATTATTCGATTTTTGTACAGAACGCTTCTATTTCTTGTACTCTGTCTTGTACAGCTTCTTTGTATTCGATAGAGCAAAGTCCTAGATTTCCACTAGGAATAACTTCCATATGACCATAAAAGTGTTCAATGCTTTCAATAATTCTATTGCATTCTTTCACGTTAGGACCAGTTCGCAGAGCGATAACATAACCCTTTTTTCCACTGTGAATTTTGGCATGTGGCTCGTGGGTGTTGCACCACGGTGTACATCGGTCAATAAATGCTTTGAACTGACCTGGAACGTCTGCCCAATAGGACGGAGAGACACAGACAATATTATCTGCCCACTCAAATTCCGCAATGATTTTTGACATATCATCCTCTTGTATACACTTTGCTGTTTGGTGGCAGGTTCTACATCCTTTGCAGAATGAAATATCATAATCATCAATACAAATACTGTGAACGGTATATTTTTTTGCAAGAAAAGTATATGCAATTTTTATAATTTCAGCAGTCGCTCCATTTCGTACAGGACTACAGTTGATTAACAGTATATTCATTTAATAAAATCTCCCTTCTACTAAATATTATATAACTTTTTAGGTAGATGTAAATCTACTTTTTTGGTTTGTCCAAAAATATAGTTATGCTTTGATTACTTTTTATACCCCGTTTTTTGATATGTGCCCTTGAAGAAATATTCTGTACAAGCTGTACATATTATTTCTAAACAGTTCCTAAGATAGATTTCACTTGTAGATTTTGGACGCTTCTCATATAATAAATAATAAGAAAAGTTTGTTTTTGGTGTCTGGATATGATTGTGTTTGCATTTGTATTTGCAGATTTTATTTAACGGGAGTAGGAGGTTTAATGGGAATATATTTAAATCCAGGGAATATTAGTTTTAGAAAATCAATTAACTCTGAAATTTATGTGGATAAGACAGAACTAATTGCAGTTACAAATCGATATATAGACACAAATGAAGGATATTTTTGTGTCAGTAGACCAAGGCGATTTGGCAAATCGATGGCATTGCAAATGCTTGCAGCATATTACAGTTGTGGCTGTGATTCTAGGGAATTATTTGCAGGATTTAAGATTGCACAGGATAAGGATTTTGAGAAATATCTAAACCATTATGATGTAATTTATTTAAATATGCAGCAGTTTTTGATAGAGGCAGATGCTGGGAAAGTCACAGAATATTTGGAAAAGGAAGTACTTAGAGAGCTTAGAAAGGCATATGGACAATATTTGGATAGAGAAGATTTAGGGTTTGCTGCTGCATTGCGGGAGATTTTTATAGGGACAGAAAGACAATTTATGTTTCTTATTGATGAGTGGGATTGTGTGATGCGCGAGCGGCAGGAATCAGAGGAAATGCAAAAGCAATATCTTGATTTTTTAAGAAATCTGTTAAAAGATCAACCTTATGTCATACTCGCATATATGACAGGAATTTTACCAGTCAAAAAATATGGACAGCATTCTGCATTAAACATGTTTCAAGAATATTCAATGATGGACCAAAGTATGTTTGAGGAGTATACTGGTTTTACAGAAGAGGAAGTCAAAGGTTTATGCGAGCAGTATCACATGGATTTTTTTGAGATGAGCAGTTGGTATGATGGATATACATTTACAGAATATCAACATATTTATAATCCAAAGTCGGTAGTGGAGGCAGTACGCCGTCATAAGCTTTCAAGTTATTGGACTTCAACAGAGACTTATGATGCACTGAAAGTTTATATTGATATGGATTTTGATGGATTGCGTTCGGATATTGTGCAAATGCTTGGAGGGGGAAGCGTTAAAATTAACACACGCAGTTTTCAGAACGATATGCGCAATTTTAAGACAAAAGATGATGTGTTGACTTTATTGATTCATTTGGGTTATCTTGCATATGATGCAAGTACACAGAAAGCGTTTATTCCAAACAAGGAGATTATTGGGGAGTTTGAGAATGCTATGAGCGTTGGGGGGTGGTCAAATGTCATGAATGTATTAAAGGCATCTGAAAAGCTTCTTGAGGAGACATTGCAGGGACACGCAGAACTTGTTGCAGAAGAACTTGATAAAGCGCACAGTGAAGTCGCTTCGATATTAACATACAATGATGAAAATTCATTGGGCTGTGCAATTGGATTGGTATATTATAGTGCAAGAAAAGATTATAAATTAGTACGAGAGCTTCCAGCGGGGAAAGGGTTTGCGGATATTGCTTTTTTGCCATTGCCACATACAAATAAGCCGGCATTAATTGTTGAGCTAAAATATGACAAGAGTGTCAGTGCAGCGATACAGCAGATAAAGGACAGACAGTACACACAGGCGTTTGAGGCTTATGTAGGTGAAATTTTGCTTGTCGGTATAAATTATGATAAGAGCAAACCAGACAAGCCACACAGTTGTGTGATAGATCGTATCAGAAAAAGTTAACAATATAAAGGTGCATGGAATAAAAAAATAACAACCATGCACCTTTTTGAATGAATTATTGAATCCTTCGATAAAACACCAAGTATATTATTTTTCAGCAAAATAATTTTCCACAAATTCTTTGCAGCCAGCTATATTCGCACCAATAATGGGTTCTCCCACAATAGCACCGTTTTGATCTACAAAAAAGGTAGTTGGAAATGCAATGACAGTTGCCATAAATCCACTAAAATCGTTATTGGGAATCAGATTGATAAATTCGACATTGGCTTTTTGTGCAATTGCCTGCGCTAATTCAATGTGCTGAGTATCAGTTTCTCCGTTAATATCTCCAACAATACCAATGAGTTGTACATCGTCTCCCAGTTCTTTTGCCCAGTCAGCGAGATCTGGCATCTCCCGAATACAAGGACCACAGAAAGTTCCCCAAACATTGACGACTGTGAGTTTCTTTTCTGAAAAGATGGAGGAATCCACTTCGTTACCGTTTATATCCTTTGTTGTGAAAGTTGGCATTTCATTTCCAGATTCTACGGGAATAAATGTGAGGTTGTCCCGCACCGTTTTCATGTACTCTTTGGAGTCATGATAATCTGCCACTTCCGCTGCATTTAGAGTGCCATCGTCAAGGTCCGGTATCGAGACAATGTAAGTGTATTCCTCATTGGTTCCAAGTACCTCGGCAGGCGAAAAATAAGTGAAGTCCTCCAGTTTGGCGCCGCTTGTGGTGAGGCTGTCGTACTGTGTGGTTTCCACCATAACAATTTCCATTAGACAACGGCTTGATGACCGAAGCTTGTCAGAGTATTCCATGACAAGTTCCTGTGTTAATTTTGCGGAATCTATTGTATTGATTTCCTCCAAGAGAGCAATAGCGGTTGGGCTGATATAAAAGACACTAATATTTTTAAATCCTTTTGCATTTTCGCTTGCGGATTCCAGAGTGACACCTTTGTCGAGATACTCTTGTGCGATAGAGAAGCAGAGACCGCGCTCCTTAACATTCGTAGTGACAATTCCAGTTTGAGAATCCGCAAAGGAAACTGGCGGATTGGCATTTTGCTTTGATGTCTTTGCGTTGCACCCAACAAGGCAGAGGACGATTGCTGTGCAGAGAAATATTGCCAGGTATTTATTATTTTTCATAGGAGGACTCCTTCATATTTTTTATTTTTGTTGAATCAAATCCAAGATGGATTGCTTGTTTAGGGCAGGCAGATGCGCAAGCGCCGCAGCGAATGCACTCAGCAGAATTTGGATTCGCAACGGGGTCAATATCCATTTTGCAGGTACGGGCACACTTGCCACATTTTACGCACGCGTGACTGTCTACTTCCAGATGATAAATACTGATTTTGTTGAGTAGACCATAGATGGCACCCAACGGGCAGAGTGTTTTGCAGAAAAAGCGAAATATAAAAATACACGCAAGAACCGTTATCAATAATATCGTTATTTTTAGTCCAAACAGAAAACCTGTCGTTGCTCGAAGTTCTGGATGAGTGGCAGTCATTGGAATGCCGCCAGTCAGTGTGCCGGCGGGACAGATATATTGACAAAACGCTGGTTGGCCCATGCCCATATAGTTTGTGGCTACAATTGGCAGCACAATTACAAATACGAAAAGAATCCCATATTTGAGATAAGTAAAAATTTTAGGCAATTTGTATTTGCGTGATGGAATTTTATAAAAGAACTCCTGAATCAGACCAAATGGGCAAATCCAACCGCAGATGAGTCTTCCAAACAGGACACCGACTGCGAGCAAAAAACCAACAACATAAAAGCTAAAATTGTATGAAATAGAACCAGTGACTGCCTGCATGGCGCCAATTGGGCAGGCAAGCGTGGCAGCAGGGCAGGAGTAACAGTTTAGGCCAGGATTACAAAACTGTTTCCATTTTCCAGTATAAAGTTTTCCATTAGCAAAATTTCCTATATGAGAGTTGGTAAAACCAAAGGCAGCAATTTGTATTAGTTTTCGTTTTACTACATTGTTCATCTCTGTCACCCTAACCCAATACACTCTAAACAAATGTTGATAGCTTTGCTCCAGACAGTTTCTATTTCACCGCGACTTACACCATATGCAATCATTAACACAGACGCAAGCAGTAGTCCATATTGAAGAAGTATTCTTTTTTTATTTGATAGATGCATAGCAGCTGCTCCTTTCTAGTGCTCCATCCAGACAGAAATTAGAGTTGTGCACTGCATGGTTCGTGTCAGTACTAGGCAAAATTTCGATGGCGATGTGGTGGCATCGTCTAGAAATTTTAACGACGCAATGGTGCGAAACAGGCGGTTCACGAATCTAATTTCTGGCCGGATGAAGTACTAGTACACCGTTTTTTAATTCCTCATATACCAAGCACTCGCTATTTGCATCATTGCCGCGTTGTCGTCAGTCAACGATGCCAC
>DEPD01000112.1:6140-10517 GCA_002358575.1 Lachnospiraceae bacterium UBA3401
CCACCGCATCGCCTCCTTCCTTCGTCTTGCACTGATACAAATATCAAGCACTTTGTATACGAGGATTAAAAAAACGGTGTACTAGGATTATTTCCAAAATCATTTTAACATAAAAAAGTTATTTTGGATATGTTTTATTTTATGTTATAATCTTCTATAACAACAAATTTTAAAATAGAAAGAAAGGGTATTATATGGGGATTACAGAACAACAGTTTACGTGTAACAGAGAGGGTTTGACAATTCGAGGAATGCAGTATTTTCCAGAAAACTTTGAGAAAGAGCAGCAATATCCGACAGTCATTGCCAGTCATGGTTTTCTCTGCAATTATACAAGTATGGAGAGATGGTGTAGGGACTTTGCGAAAATAGGTTATGTGGCGTTTTGCTTTAGTTTTTGTGGCGGCGGGAATACGTTTGAGGATAAGACACTAAAAAGTGACGGTGAAAGCACGAAAATGTCTGTTTTGACAGAAGTGGCAGATTTGATTGCTGTGAAAAATTTTGCGTGTCAACATGCATATGTAGATTTGGAAAATTTAATTTTGCTGGGAGAAAGTCAAGGAGGTTTTGTTTCAGGGCTGGCAGCGGCAAAATGTGGTGCGGAAATTAAAAAGCTGGTGATGATTTTTCCAGCATTATGTATTCCAGATCATGCAAGGCGGGGGTGTCTGGGCGGTTCTAAATATACGCCGGAAAAAGTACCACAAACGTTGGATTGCGGGCAAACTTTGCTTGGTAAGGCATTTCATGAGGAATCTGTGCAAATGGAGCCATATCTACAGTTGTCGCCGTATGAGGGACCTATACTCATTTTGCAGGGATTGGCAGATGACATTGTAAATTATTCTTATGCAATTCGGGCAAAAGAGAATTACAAAAAGGGGCAATGTCATTTACAGCTTGTGCGAAATATGGGACATGGATTTTCTGAAAATCAGTATCAAAGCGCATTTGCGTCAGTGCGTCAGTTTCTAGCAGACAGAGAAGAAATTTTGACAATTCGCATCGTTATAACACATTATGAAACACTGATGGAAGAAGAAACGCGAGTGGACAAGTTGTTTTTTACTGGCTGGTGTGAGACCAAATATTTTCAGGGAACAATATTGCCAGGTGGATGTGATGTGCAGACGCATTTTGCTGATGGGACAGTGAGCATAAGAGCGGAATACACACTAGAAGGACTAGATATTGACGGTAAGCGGTGTACAATGCACGTTGTTAACCAGCGCGGGGAGATGGATTGGAAGCCAGCTATCACAACAGATAGTGCGGCGTTAGCGTGGTTAAATCATACAGACTTGACAGCAGTAGTGGAAGAAGGACAGGGAGGTCCTACCATTCGAGTTTATCGGTCGCAAAATCTATAAGGATTTTGTGGGGGACTGTTTATGCACACGGACGCGGAAAGGAAATATGCAGCTAAAGCTGGCCGCGTCCAGCGCGGCGAGCAGGGAAGGAGACGGAATGAACAAAACAAATTATTTTATTGAGGGCTTGCAGGGTGCAGGCAAATCGACGTTTGTGCAGAGGCTTTCTGAGCAATTAAAAGACTATCAGGTTTTTCGAGAGGGGGATTATTCGCCTGTGGAACTTGCTTGGTGCGCTTATGTCACCCAAAGGCAGTATGAGGAAATATTAGTGCGCTACGCTGCAATTGAGACGCAAATAAAAGAGAAGACATTTTCAGAGGACAATCATAAAGTTATTTGTTACACACAGATTTTGACAGATATTCAAGGGTTTCATAAAGACTTGGAAATGTATGAAATTTACAATGGGAATTTGGATAAGGAATCTTTTGAGAATGTGATTTTTAAGCGGTTTGAGCGATGGAATGGAACGGGACAGATTTTCGAGTGTTCTATTTTTCAAAACATTATTGAAAATCAAATGTTGTATTTAATGCTGCCAGATGAGGAGATTTTTGCATTTTATAGAAAGCTAAAGGCGATACTTATGGACAAGCAATATAAAATTGTCTATCTGGATGTGGAAGACATTGCAGATGCGATTAACATTATTCGGAAAGAGCGATCTGACGAGAATGGAAATGAATTGTGGTTTCCGTTAATGATGCAATATCTTGAATCGTCGCCGTATGGCAAAGCACATCACTTGGCAGATTTTGATGGACTGATAGCACACTTGGAGCGGCGAAAAAGGTTGGAACATTGGATTATTGAGGAGTTCTTTTCTGAAAATAGTGTGATTTTAAGGGCGAAAAAATACGCAATGGAAGCTGTTAAAGAACTGTTGAAGATGTGATATATAAGAGATAGTGTGTGTACTAGGACGCGTCCACGCAATGATGAACAACAAGGAAGTTGTGGACGCGTACCGCTTAAATTTTATATGTTTTAATACAATAACAGTCTATAGATGAAATTTTCCAGTTGCATTATTTAGTCTGCCGACAATTCCGTTCGCATCTTTTAGCGAGGTGTTGACAGATTCGGAAATTTGCGCGACTTCTACAATACGGTTGGCAATATTAGTGGTTCCCTGCGCACTTTCCTGTGCCGCCTGTGAAATGCCGTTTAGGGAATCGGTGATATTGTTGATGGAGGCGAGCAATTCCTCAGAAATTGCACTGAAATCAGTGACAAGAGAATCGATTTCTCCAGCATCTTCATTATAGTCGTTGGCAATTGACTCAAACAGGTTGATACTGTCCATAACTTTTGTGTCAATAAAGGTCAGCAATTGTTTTGCGTCAACGGCGAGGCTTTCCACAGAATGGTTGACCTGTTCTGTTACTTTTTTAATATTTTCTGTGCTGTTTTGTGACTGCTCAGCAAGTTTTCGGATTTCATCTGCTACAACTGCAAACCCCTTGCCGGCTTCCCCAGCTCTGGCGGCTTCAATACTTGCATTTAGCGATAGGAGATTGGTTTGAGAGGTAATTTCCATAATGGATTCAGCAAGCGTTGAGATTTCAGAAACTACTTTTACTTTTGTGAGTGCTTCCTGTAGACTGCTTTCAATAGTAGTCTTTTGCTGTACTAGGTTGTTTTTGCTATCACATGCGGAATCTTTTGCGTTGATCGCCTTTTTATGGATCAGTTCAGCACGACCAGCGCCTTCTTGGGCACGCTCTGCAATATTTTTTGCTGCAAATTCAATTTCTTTTGTCATTTCATGGATGCTGCCGGCAGTCGCAGCAGCGCCATCCATAGAAGCGGAGAGCTGTGTGGTTGTCGAGGACACATCTTCTACTTTGGTATTGAGGTGCAGCATATTTTGCGAGATTCCATTGACACTCTCAATTGTATGATCTGTCTCCTCTTTAACATTATGTATCAATGCGCCAATACTTGTTCGCATTTTTTCCAGAATTTGAGACAATGCACCAAAATCATCGCGGCGATGTAAGGTCCGCTCATCAATTTTTATCGAAAAATCACCGCCTGACATACTGCGGAGAATACTGCCAACCTGTTTTAATGGTTTGGTGATATCAAATATGGCAGCAATTAGGTATAAAATGATAAAAACTGCAGACACAACACTGATCACTATAAAAAGTTGGATTTTCTGACTGGTAAATGCATCTGCTGTCTCTTTGGAGGCAGCAATCTGTGTGTCAATATTATCAATATAGTTTCCAGTGCCCACAACCCAGTCAAACGGTGCATAGTACTGTGTGTAGGCCCGTTTTGGCATAGGTTCTGTTCCACCTTCTTTTGGATATTGATAGTCACAATAATAACCATTTTGTGTGAGGGCACCTTGAATAAAGTCTTTTACCATCTCGAATCCAGTTACATCTTTGGTGTTTAGACGGTTTGTTCCTTCAACATCATTTCCAAGCAAAACGACGTTGGTTCCATCAGACTGATCAACCCAGAAATAGCCTTCTGTGCCGTAGCGTAGCGCCCTAATTTTATCCGCAGCGATTTTCATACCTTCTTCTTTTGTGTAAATTCCGGCTTCAATCTCTGCCTGATAAGTCTCAAGAAGTGAAATAACCTGCACTACCTGTTGCTTGATACAATCATCATAGTCTTTGCGTATATTTTCTTCTTCCTCTTGAAGAACGCGCTTATCAATTGCCCGCATATTGTCTACGGAAAAATTGATACTAAAAACCATAAAGGCAACCACCATAATGCCGATTATTGTCATTTTCAGTTTCACACTCAAATTTTTCATTAGTTTATTTCTCCCTTCTAAACTAATAGCGTTCAGTGTAAATTACCTTTCGCTATTTCGTAAGAGCAACAAATGAATGGTTTGTACAGAACTAGAGCATTTTTCAAACACGTTCTAGTGCTCCATTCAGACAGAAATTAGAGTTGTGCACTGCATGGTTCGTGTCAGTGCTAGGCAAAATTTCGACGGCGATGCGGTGGCATCGTCTAGAAATTTTAA
>DEPD01000154.1:0-15438 GCA_002358575.1 Lachnospiraceae bacterium UBA3401
TTTTTATAAGTTTTCAGTAACGGCGCATCCGATTGAATCAATTACATACCATACAGAACCCCTGGGCAACAAGCGAGTTGACGGTTCAATGCTGCCATTGCAATGAACTTTTTGTCGCACACCGCATCAACTGTTTCGATATGCTTCTTTGGCCAGAAGGAAGACAAATTTTGAATGAAAACGAATTTTTCCACCCAGTCTGTCCTCACTGTCATATTGCTACAGAAATCATTTATCCCAGCCGTTATATTGACCGAGAACTAGGAATTGCTGCTGTACTCATTCCTGATATCGAACATCAAGATACAGATGAACTATTTTCCTCTCTAAACCGTTATATGGGTTCACTGGCCCTCAACGGAGTACAACATCGGGCAGTTGGTAATTTCTATGCCCTTTCAGAACAGATGCGCATCCACAAATATCATCTAAATGACAAAGCTGTCCAATTGATGAAACCCTTTATTATTGGAAATCTCCAATCCAGAGGTTATGAAGTATGGAATGGTTTCTTTATGGAACGCGTTCATCCAGAAAAAGCAGAGCAAATGGACGATACTATATATTTTTCTACACAAGAAGATCAATCAAATGTTTACTGTGAAGATATCTATCAATTTCATATCTATCTGACAAACGGGGATATCATTTTACATGGCATCAATGATACTGCCTATCAAATCTGTATGAATATTCTGGCTGATAAAGGTCTGGCTGATGATGATGGACTATTTCATCTCTACGACCTTTCCTGGTCAATTCATTTTCATAACAGTTTACATCAACATTAAGAAAGGAGGCGCAAAACCAATGAAATCCGATATTGTGTTAGAAGCAGAAAATCTGTATCAATCCGGGCAAATACAAAAGGCGCTCAAATACTATGCTACCGCACTCTGGCGCGGGGAGGAAAATAACACAGAACTTTTATGCACCTGGCTCAACGACAAAGCGCTTATCACAAAAGCCGGCGAGCAGGCAGTGTGCGCCTTCATCGCTTCTATTTTATTCACAATTGATCGATGTGATGTCTCTCTTCAAAAATATTTGTGGACGCTCTGCCAGAATATTTTTGACCGCATGACAATATGTGAAGACAGAAATGACACCTCTGATCGATATGTCGTTGAATGCAACCTTTATCGTCATCAAAAAAATCCTGAAAAAGCGTTGGAAATAATTTTAAAAGGGCTTGCCAAAGGAGGTACTACTTCCAGATACACCTTTGCAGGACTGACTTATCTTGATTTGGAAAAGGAAGCGGAAGCAGAGAAATATATTGCTCTGGGATATCAATCCGATCCGAAAAATGCTTCTGCCTACAATGATTTAGGTGATTATTACTTTGACAGAAGGCAGTGGGAAAAAGCATCTGACTGTTATTATAAAGTTTTAGAAACTGGCGATTACAATGATTGCAACTGGGCGGAACCTTCATGGATTTTCTGCTGTTATATGTCGGACCCTGACCCCTATGAACTGGAACGCCTTCTACTATGTGCCGCGTCCGAGCCTGACAATCAACGGGCGCAATCTCTCTGTGAAATGGCTGCTATGGAACAACTAATTCCCAATGTCGATTATCTTGTTTCAAGTTCAGAGAGCATTATAAATCTTGTGCGCAACGTCCGTGAAAATGGCAAAACTTCTGGGGTAACTAGCTGTGCAACCTCCTGTCAGGAATCTGCAAGCAGCATCAATGCCATGCGTCTTGCACTGGAAGAAATCACAGGAAAACCGTCTTATTTTGTTGTTCTGGCAAACAAGGCACAAAAACCACCACTAGAGCAACCAATTGATAAAGAAGGACTTATCCTGTGGAATTATCACGATATCAACACCCCAACCCCCGCAGTCGATCAGCCGTCAGAATATATCAGTCAGCTTGTCGAAGAATTAGCAGCGACAGATTTTTCACTTCCCAAATGGTATGAAGCTGCCAAAAAGTACGCTGCTATGATTTCGGAAAACCAATATAATGAACTTTATGGGGTGATGGTATTTCCCCCGCGCCAGACTGTCAGTCAATATCCTGTTGAGGATTGGCTATTTCGTGTTCAGTTCGCAGCCGTATGCGTTTTAGCACACATATCACTCCATGAAATTGACAAGATTTGCAAAGGTCAACTTGACTGGCCGATTATTCCAGCATTTACACTGGCTGCATGGCTTGCCACGCAGGATGCCACATATATTCCATGGGCAGAAAAAATTTTAATTCTTATAGAAAGCAGAATTTCACAAGAAAATTATTGCTTTTTTGAGCACGCATTTACTTGTGCTGCATATCTGCTGCCAGGCAAAGATAAAAAATACTATACAAATTTATGGCATTGGAGACAGTTGACAGAAAGATAAGGTGTTGTCAAATTTTGACAACACCTTATCTTTCACA
This sequence comes from Lachnospiraceae bacterium UBA3401, assembly GCA_002358575.1. GTDB lineage: Bacteria > Bacillota > Clostridia > Lachnospirales > Lachnospiraceae > COE1. The sequence goes on from DEPD01000154.1 coordinate 2,396, forward strand.
GAAATTACCAGATTTTATAATTCCCACTGAGCGCTAAGAAGGCAAAGAAATACAAACAATTGTCATAATATCTTCTCTCTCCTGTGCGCATAGGCATTTTCCAGAAACATTCAACCCACTCTTTACTATCGTTTGTGGTCGCTGCCAGTGTTGACATTGCCACAGTTGCAGGAATCGCTATTGGGTGGAGTGCCCACTCTTTTGCCACACTTCCGTCAATTTCATAAATATGATATGTATTTTTTCTACAATCCTTCAACAAAAACTCTTGAATTGCCTGCGCTGCATGGCACTGTCCCTCGTCTTTTCCAAACCATTCATAGTCCAGTCCAATGTTTGCCACTGTGCGATAGGAATCACTATAAAACCAGTCATGTCTATCGTCTGTCCACGGCAGTTTCCTGCGCATTGGGCTCCCGTCAAACTCAGCATACTCCGCCGAAAAACCAGTCTTTTCATGACATGCCTTCACCAAATATCTGCGACTCTCCACCGCTGCCTGCTCCCAAAATTCCCTGTCTTCCTCATATGCCCACAATGCAAACAGTTCATAGAAATGTGGTAGATGATAAGATGGATCTGTAAAATCACTCCCAGGAACAAATAAAATCTGATGATTATTCCAATTCCACATTGGCACTCCAGGTCTGCCATTCTCTCCTTTATGAAGACATGCTCTTAGAATTTCTTGCGCTTCGTAAGAATAATTGAAAATGCCTTCTCCATCTCCCCATCTGTGTGAGGCAAAGAAAAGCGCCATCGCAAAATACTCCTCCCCATCTGGCGCAGGGCTGTCTGCATTTTTTGTGCCGTCCGTCGCACAAGACCACGCAAAATATCCCTCGTGAAATCCATCTGACATCCACATATAAGTCTTTACCCACTTCCAAAGTCGGTCAAACTCCTCATGCATATCAAGCTGCACACAGAGCATCATTCCGTAGGACATGCCTTCTGTGCGAACATCATTATTGCCTGTATCCATGATATACGCCATATTATCTTCCACTGGATAATAGACACGCTCATCCTCTTTTCCATAAAAATAGGAATCCCGAATTTCCCGAAGCCGGGCTTCTACCTGCGCAGGTTCAATTCCAATTTCTACAAATACATTGCGATATTGTTTCTTCATAATTTATTCCTTTCGTAAAAATGACATAATTTTACATAAATACTTATCCATTGTATCCCTACAACAATCTCTACGCCACGCTTAATATTTGGTGTGCCAATAAACGTGATATTTGGATATGTATAATCTGTGTAAGACAATCCATATCCAAACGGGTAAAGAAGCTCTTGCATTATATTTTGATTTATTTCACAACTGCTATCCTGCGCTCCAATTCGTGCTGCATTTCCTCAAAAAAGATTTCAGGCTGACATGCTGCATAATCTTCCATATACTGCTGCCACATTCCCTCGAAATCCTCTGTCATCACAACACGAGGAAGATAATGAATCTTAATGCTTTTCATCTTTTCCCATACACTTCCTGCCTCTGTTTCTGATGTAAGCATTTCAGAGTATGAATACATAGGAAACCAAGGTCCTGGCGCATTGTTGCTTCCAAGCATCTCCACATAATTTCTGCATCCATATGCCACTAGGCATTCCTTCACATCAGGAGCCAATGCATTCAAAAATTCGTCTGTTTGATACTCTGGAGAAAATGCATTAATACCATCACTTAACATTCCCTCTATCCGTGGGAAATAGGAATACATACAGAAATGCGCATTACTGTAATCCAGATTTTTCGCTCTCTCCCTTTGTTCTGGTGTCCTGTAATACACTCCGTTCACATACACATCATAATCTATTCCCTCAATTCCCCAGTATCTAAGCTTTAGAATTTCCTCGTCGAGAAGATCGTTGATAAACTGCATTGCTCCTTTCAAATCCTCGCAACTTACTGTGATAGAAATACCATCAGCCACGCTCAGTTCCGCTCCTCGCTTAATATGCCATTGGTTTTGAATACCTCTGTCAATCGTAATCGGCAGAGGTACATATCCATAGTTTTGCACAGGCATATTTTCCAGGGAAGTATTGACAGAATATGCAAACTGCCACCACTGATCCACCATGCCAAGTACTCTTCCACTGGCAATTTTCTCAAGATATTCCTGGTAGCTCTGTGTAAAAAATTCCTGGTCAACAATCCCTTTGTTGTACTCCTCATTCAGCTTTTTGAAATACCGTTTGGCAGTCTCAGAAGTGTTATAATCCAACACGGTTCGCGTGTTAGTGTCCACCATACAGCTTCCATCATTCGGAAACCCATCGAGAAACTGCGGTGGATTTTCTAAACAAAAATATCTCCAATCATCACAGAGTATCGTAAATGGAATGTTTTCCATTATCTCTTCCTGTCGAAATGGATTTTCCATCACTGGATTTTCCGCTACATACGCTTCAAGCAAAGCAAAATATTCGTCCAGTGTACGAATATCAGGATATCCTGCCCATTTAAGCACTCGTGTTTGTATCCAAAATGCCTCGCCTTCATGCAACACTTCCTCCACTTTGCCATGTACAATTCCAAACTGTGGAATCCAATATACATGTCCATCTGCCTGCCGGAATCTGTCCCATATTTCCGAAGGCAGAAAATTTTTAATATTCGGATAATCATCCCAATACACATCAATTGGAATCAATGCTCCCGCCTCATAAAGCACTGTATTACCGGAGATAAAATCTGTATACTCTCCACTCGCAATATAAGAGGCAATTGCCTCGTCAGCGGACTTCCCAGAAAGCCACTGCTCCTGACAATATGCACCAATTTTTTGTGCGATCAGCTCCTTAATCTCATTATCCTCATTAATTGTATTCCCAGGGACATCAAAAAAGGCTGTAAACTCTTTTATTTTCTGATTCTTTCCGTCGTCCATTATCCTTGTTATAAGAAATATGGCCAGCACCACCCAAGTCAAAACAAGCCCTATTATGGTTTTTTTCTTCATCTGCTGACTCCTTTTACTAATAACTTCTCAGAATCTTCTCGTAGCATCAAATACAAAAAAACTTCGAGAATCTATATATCTCTGTACTCATTATAATTATTCCATCACAAGTCAGCAATTCTAAAATCTTATTCCTTCACACCACCAATTGTAAGCCCAGTCACAAAATACCGCTGTAAAAATGGATATAAACAAATGATTGGAAGCATTGTAAGGATCGTAGCTGCTGCACGAACCGAAGTCGGCGTGACTGTTCCTGCTGCATTTTTCATCGCCTCCGCTGAAGTACCCTGGTTCGTAACAGAAGATAACAATTTCATCAACTCATACTGTAACGTTGTCAAATGAGAACTCATTCGGTTGTACAACATAGCATCAAACCAAGAATTCCACTGTCCTACTGCCACAAAAAGTGCAACTGTCGCATACACAGGCTTACAAAGTGGCGATATAATTTTTATAAAAATTGTTGTATACCCTGCACCGTCAAGCTGTGCTGACTCCTCAAGGCTATCTGGAATTCCTGTCATATAGGTACGAATCACTAACATATTGAATGCACTAAACATTCCAGGAATTACATAAACCCAAAAACTATTGGTCAAATGAAGACCTCTGTATAGTAAAAATGTAGGAATCATACCACCATTGACATACATTGTAATAACCCAAAACAAGGAAAGCTCCTGCTTAAAAAGAAAGTTCTTCCTGCTCACAATAAAAGCAAGAATTGCATTTGCTGCCAATGCGAGCAATGTTCCTAAAACTGTCCTTGCCACTGTAATATAAGCACCTGTAATCAAATTCTGTTTTTGAAGTACCGTAATATAATTTTTCAGCGTCCATTTTCTTGGCCAGAGATAAATGCCTCCTCTGAGTGCATCTGTACCATCATTAAATGAGATTGCAAGTGTATTCAATACTGGATACAATGTAATGATCACGAACAAAATCATAAACAGCGTATTGCATATAACAAACACTTTATCCCATGCAGAAGTTTTTATTTTACTGCTTTTTACCTTTTCCATTTGCGTCTCCTTTCTAGAATAACCGCTCTTCGCCGTTTTTCTTTGCAATCTGGTTTGCAATCAAAATCAGCACGATACTTACAAAGCTCTTAAAGATACCTGCTGCAGTACCAATGGAAAAGTCATTCTGGCTGATACCCCATTTCAACACATAAATATCGATTGTCTCTGACACGCTCTTTACCAGACCATTTCCGAGCAAATACTGAATTTCAAAACCTGCATTTAACACATTACCCACATTCATCAACAAAAGAATCATAATTGTCGGTTTGATGCCAGGAAGTGTCACATAACGGATACGCGCCCAGCGTCCAGCGCCATCCATGTTTGCCGCCTCATAGAGTGAAGGGTCAATTGCAGTGATCGCAGACAGATAAATAATCGCATTCCAACCTGTCTCTTTCCACACATTGGCAAATGCAACAATTGGCCAGAAATATTTCGGGTGTGCAAAAAAATTGAGTGGCTGGTCTAATATATGAAGTTTTAGAAGCAGCTCATTGATAATTCCTGTGCTGGACAGCGCATCATGAAGAATCCCTGTAACGATAATCCATGAGAGGAAATGTGGCAGGTATGAGATTGTCTGCACAGTCTTTTTTCCTCCATTTGATTTCACTTCATTCAGCAGAATTGCAAACACAATTGCCGCAACAAATGTAACCACTAGATTAATTACACCCATACCCAATGTATTTCTGATTACGCGAATAAAAGTGTCATCTGAAAATAGTTGTTTAAATTTATCCAAACCTACAAAAGCAGAGTGGAACAGTCCGTCCTTTGGCTTATAATTCTGAAATGCCATCACCCACCCAGCCAACGGCAGGTAACAAAAGATAACACCATACACCACTATAACAAGTGACCATATAATCAATACCTTCTGCTTTTTTATCTCTTTCCATGTTATATCTCTTTTCTTTTCCTGTGAAGCCATATTTTCACTCCTTTATTTAAAGGGCGGACCGTTTTGATCAGTCCGCCCTATCTGATTGCCATTGCTTATAATATAACTTATCAGAAGTTGACCTTTACTTCTGATAAAAGGCGCTGTCCTCTGCGCCGTGCATCCGACTATAAGAACCTGTTCTTGCTTCTTATAGTATGATTTTGCAGACATTCCCTAGTTGTACTTTGCAGCTTCCTCCATTCTACGGTCAAGTTCTGCCTGCATCTCATCAATAAATGCTTGTGGATTACAACCATTATAAACATTCATGTACTCTTCCCATGCACTTTCAAAGTCACTTGCCATGACAACCCGCGGCAAATACTCATGCTTAATCTCACCGATCTTCGCCCATGCAGTACCGCCTTCTGTAGCAGTTGTCATATTGTTAGAATAAGAATACATTGGATACCACGGTCCAGGAGCTTCACTTGTTCCCAGCATATCCACATACGTTTCCGCATTGTATGCATCAAAGCATTTCTGAACATTCTCACTTAAGCTGTCATAAAATTCTTTTGGCTGATTCTCTGGTTTCATAGCATTAATGCCATCTGTGCTTGTTCCTCCATATTGTAGGAAATAAGAATAAGTACATGTGTGCGAAGCCTTATAAGCTGTGTCAGAAGATTGCATTCTCATATCCTCTGTGCGGAAAAATTCACCATTCTCATCCACACTATAATCTACATCTTTCACTCCCCAGAAGCGAAGGTCATGTATCTCCTGATCTAATAGATCATTGATAAATTGTAATGCGCCCTCGACATCTTTGCAGCTTGTCGTAATCGCAATACCGCTTGAAACATTCAAAACTCCGCCAGAATTGTGCCACTGATTTTTAATTCCCTCTTCAATTGTAATCGGAAGTGGAACATAATTGCATCCTTTAATGTCAAGCCCCTGCTGTTTCAGTGCATCATTTACCGTATAAGCAAAATCCCACCACTGATCGATCATACCCAACACGCGTCCTGTGGACAGCTTTGAAATATATTCATCATAAGTCTGTGTGAAGGATTCTGGATCTACAACACCTTTCTTAAATTCCTCGTTCAGCTTCTGAAAATACTTCTTTGCTGTCGGCGTTGTATTGTAGTCAACAATTGTAAGCGTATTCGGATCGACAATACAGCTTCCATCATTTGGATATCCGTCAAGGAACTGCGGTGCATTCTCAAGGCAGAAATAACGCCAGTCATCACACAAAATCGTATACTGGATATTTGCCGTGCCATCCTCCATAGTAGGATTTGCCTCATTATAGCGCTCAATCAGATCAAAATACTGATCCATAGTATGTATCTCAGGATACCCTGCCCACTCAAGCACTCTTGTCTGAATCCAGAATGCTTCATCATTATGATTTGTTGCCTTCTCTTCCCCATGGATATTGCCAAACTGATTGATCCAGTAGATATGCCCGTCATCTTGTCTCAGCTTATCCCATTCCTCCTCTGTCAGGAAGTTCTTAATATTGGGATAATTGTCGATATAATCATCCAATGCTACCAGGGCGCCTGCATCATAGAGCTGTGCCGAACCGTCACCTCCATCAATAAAATCAGGATACTCTCCCCCAGCAATCAATGTTCCAACTGCCTCCTGCGCTGTCTGTCCGGTAAGCCATGTCTCCTTTACTTTTGCCCCAATTTTCTCTGCGATCATCTGTTGAATCTCATTGTCATCGTTGATCTCTGAGCCTGGAACTGCAAAGAATGCCGTAAACTCCTTGATGCTGCCTGAATTGGACGCTTCACCACCTTTGCTGTCTCCTGAGGACGATGTATTTGTATCACCGCCTGTACCCGCATTTGTCGATGCTGTGTCACTGCCACCACATCCTGTTAACATCGCGGACATCACTGCCGTTGCCAGTAAAACTGACAGTATTTTCTTAGTTCTCATGTGTATGCCTCCCTTGTTTTTTGATAATATAATTCTACTTTATACTAAACTAAAAAAAACCCAATAAACGATATATAAAAACATAAAAAAGTATAGATTTTTAATCTATACTTTTCTTACCCTGTTTTAATAGATTGTTTTCTAAATTTAGAAGGTGTACAGCCTTTTGCTGCTATAAATTTATTGATAAAATAATCCGTATTTTTATACCCCACATCCTCCGCTATCTTATAGATCTTATCATCTGTCCGCACAAGTAACTGCGCTGCCTGCTCTATGCGATAATTATTTAGATAATCCTTAAAGGATTGGTTATACTTCTTGCGAAACACCTGACCAAGATAGGCATTGTTAATATAATATTTTTGTCCCAAATCCCGCAGTGTCAAGTTTTCTGCAAAATGCTCTCTGACTTCCTGCTCAATCATAGCCAGCACACCTCTCGACACATTTTTTCTAAGCTGTGCAAGATATTCCGCATACTCGCAGGCAAATCTTGCCAAATGCACTTTGCTTCCCCGCTTCACTCCCTCCTCAAAAGTACTCTCACTGATCAGATGCAAAATTTCTTCCTGATTCACGCAATCATCCTGTTCTGTAGCAGTATGTATCAGTTGAAACAAAAGATAATTGATATTGAGATTGATCGTCTCCCCCATCGCACCCATTCTGCGCAGTTCCTCATATAACCTGTCTACCGTCTCGTGAATGCGCACCTTGTCATTCTGCTCAACAGCGGCAATCAAATTGTCAAGTTCTGCCTTGCACAAAAGGATACCATCAGTATGAATTTGAACTTCTTCCTCATAATAATAAATATTTTTCTGATCGTGAAATGCTTGAAGAGAGTTAAGCATACAAGCTGTACCATAAGATTTTGACACAGCCGCAATGTCGGTAACACGTTTTCCTACCAATATTACAATCTTCTGTTTAAGTGTTACACTCAAATGATGAAAAAGTTTTTCAAGATATTCCTTTTCTGTACAGCCATTCTTTATTGCCATATAATCACAGTAGATTAGACCGACATCATATATATTTTCCTTAGCAGAAACATCAAGAATACAATGTGGTTCATCCTCCTTCAAAAATTCCCTGCAGCCCTGATACAATTTTCTTTGCATGGAACGCATCTCCAATTCTTCCATGTCCTCTAAATCTAACACATCCATCAATTGAATGTCAATATATCGAACGCCACTGGAAAGCTGCATATGGTCAGAAACATATTGCAGATTCATCTCATCATACTTACCGATCAATAGAGAAATCACATTTCTTGCTAAATATGCGCGCTCCATCTGTCTTTTGTCCTCCTGACGCTGTATTTCAGTCGCAGACATATTGGCAGCCTTTCTAATCACCTCTGTCAAAACCTCTTTCTCAACAGGCTTTAACACATAATCCATACAAGAATATCGTATTGCCTGCTGCGCATAAGAAAATTCCCCATAACCACTAAGTATAACAAAATACGCATCCGAAACCTGTTCCCTGCGTATCGTCTCCAACAGCTCCAATCCTGTCATCTCTGGCATTTTAATGTCAGCTATAATCAAGTCAACCTTATTGGTCTTTAGGTATTCTAGTGCTTCTCTTCCGTTTTGTGCTGTTCCCACAATTTCATAATTCTCTTTCTCCCAGTCAAGAAGCTGACAAAGTCCTTGTACAATAAACGGCTCATCATCTACAAGCAGCACTTTTAACATATCTCACCATTCCCTTTCAGCGGAATCCAAATCTGCACTATCGTTCCAACACCCTTTTCACTTTCCAGTGCAAATTTAACTTGATTATCTGTCATCATTTTAAGGCGAAGACAGGCATTTACTATCCCCACTCGCCCCTTCTTCCGAAGCCGGTCAATACTTGCATTCTGCATCATCCAGAACAGTTTTTGCTGCTCTGACTCTTCCATTCCGGTGCCAGTATCCTCCACCTCAATACAAAGTGCTTTACATGATTCTTTCTCTTCCATGTAAATACGCACAAAAATCCATCCTCTGGTTGTCTTATTCTCAATCCCATGAATACAGGCATTCTCCACAAATGTAACTACCGTAAGTTTAGGAATGTTAATATTTTCACACGATTCATCCACATCCAATTCATATGATAATTTATCCCCAAAGCGAAATTTTTGCAAACTCAAATATGCTTCAACAAACTCCATTTCTTTACCGATCTCCACAGTATCTGTTGCCCAGTCTACATTCTGCCGTTCCATAATCGCAAGCTTTTCCACCATTTCCGCAATCTCAAGTTCATTTTGAAGAATACAGTACATTCGTATGCTCTCTAACGCATTAAACAAAAAATGCGGATTGATCTGACTGTGAAGTGCTAGAAGCTCCGCATTCTGTCTAGCAATGTCCATCTCTTGTTCTTTAATGCGATCTTTATACACCGTCTGTATTAGCTCGTTTGTTCTCACAGCCATTCTATTGTAGTTTTCCATAAGCCTGCTGATTTCGTCACTGCCACTAATCTCGTCTATTCGGCATAACTCCTCGTCTCCCACCTTGTCAAATACTTGACTTAACTGCTCTATTCGTACTGTAAGAGAAAGATTGAGTTCTTTCATTAACCACCACGGAAGAATCGCATTTGTAAGTATTAACAGAGCGATCAAAGGCATGTTTTCCAATATATTTTTCAAAATGTTTGTTTCGGGTTGCAAAATATAAATCTGCATCTCACATCCATACAAACTCATATCTTTGCGCACACCAACTTTGTCCTTCCTCTTAAACTGCTCAAAATTCTGGTTCATGCTACTGTGTCCGTCATTTGCCAACAATACTTTATCTCCTTGACAAACATACACAGGAAATTCATACCCTAACTTGACAAGTCCACGTACCATATTACTATAATCAAGCTCTATTTTCAGAAATTTGTCACACCTGCTGCCGTTAAAAAAATTCAAATTTTTTAAAAATAAAACTTTTCGTTTCGCCTCCACCGCTGGACTTTTTTCATTGTCATAATAAAAATATAACATTGTATCTTGCCCAGACGCTTTGAATGTGTTGTACCAGTTGGTTTTTTCTATGGAGGACAAGCGAGAAAACTCACCGCCATTCACAATCGTGGGGTTGTCCGCATACATTGTGATAATTGTGTTATCCATACCAGCTCCACCCTTAAAAAGCGTCGTTTTTATAAAATTTTGGTATGCCTCAACATATGCGAGTGCATTCGCATATTCATAATTTAAATATCGTTCTATATATTCATTCATATAAATCTGCTTTGCGGTGGCCGCCGCATAATCAATGCTGTTCGTCAGGGTATACTGTATAGCGCTCGCTTCATTTTCCATCGCATGTTGTCGTTTTGTATTTTCATTATTTAATACAATATACAGCAGAATGCTATCCGTGACAATCAATGGGATCAATACACAAAATACATACAGAATCGTTAGTTTCCTGCTAAGTTTAACACTATTCATGTGCTGATAAAGCCTGTGTATCCATTTTTGCCGACAATGTTCCTCATGTTTTTTTTGGATTATACTCACTGAAATATCATCTCCTTATATACGTTTTATTGTTCCTGCCAGTATATCCCATCATCAGTGATATCACAATCCATACTCTCGCACAAGCCCCTTATAATTTAGGAGAAATAAGCAACAGACTCTATACTGAAATAGTTTAGGTTCTCATTCACCACAATTGACAGTTTCTTAAGCTCCTGTGCAGTCTTTGCAAGAGATGCAGTCGCATCGTTTAGTTCATTCATAGATGCTGTGGTCTGTTGCGTTGATGCTGCATTTTCTTCTGCAACGGCCGACAGATTTGTCATTAAATCAACTACTTTTTTCCCTGCCTCTCCACACACATCAGCCTGGTGCATTACGTCTCTCATACCATTAAAAGCTGAAGCAATTCCTATCTCAACAGTATTGAACTTTGTCTTCGTCTCATCAAGCTTTTCCTTCTGATTCATAACGATATCTGTAACTTTATTGATCGACTGTACTGTCTGTTGGGATTCCTCCGACAGTGACAATATAATTTCATCAATAATCTTAGCCGACGAATTGGTCTGTTCAGCAAGTTTTTGTATTTCACTTGCCACCACAGCAAAACCTCTCCCTGCCTCACCAGCTCTTGCAGCCTCAATACTGGCATTTAACGATAACAGATTTGTCTGGCTTGCAATCTCTGCAATCAGATTGACCACCTCCTGGATCTTTATTACAGACGCGTTCGTCTTGTATATCTGTTCTGATATTCTATGAAATGCATCTGTTGTCATATTGCTCATATTACTCAGTTCCTGAACGATTCTTGTCGCCTCTCTTCCATCTTCACTCATATCCCTCGAAACCACTGACAGTGTACTTACCCCTTCTGTGATCAACACCATGTTTTCCTGCATATTGCTTACCTGCAATGAAGAGTTTGAAATGTCCTCCGCCTGTGCAGATGCACCATGTGATATCTCATCTAATGCGGAACTTATAACTCCGGCAGCCGTTTTCGTTTTATTTGCCTTATCCTCAAGCAAACTGCCTGACTTGGCAAGCTCTGTTGAAATTTTCTGAAGCTGTCCTATACTGCCCACAAGCTTGTCAAGAAATGTGTTCAAACTTCTGCCAAACTGCGAAAACTCATCCTTTCCATCCGCCTTCACTCTAACTGCAATTCTACCTTGTGTTATCTTATCCAAAGTCTTTTTGAAAAGCACAACATTTCTGTCAATGCTTGTGCCAATCAGTATAGTCATACCAATCAATATTATAGTTGCAAGTGCAATCACAATCAGACTGATTTTCATTACATTTTTCTTTATTGCTGTCATATCATCAGACGCCGTTTTCTTAATTGTCTCACACAGCGTAGTCAGCTCATTGTTTAACTGTACATTTTCAGCCTTAAATTCAAGTATGCTATCATCCAGTTGTTTCATCTGTTGGATAATTTCCTCTTCTGTGCTCAGCTTAACAAGCGAATTTTGAGCAAGTTCTTCACTTGTTGTATAGAGAGGAATATTCTCTGACATTTCTGTGAGCAACGCTATTATCTGTCCATAACTTTCTGTGACATCTTTACCTTCCACAACCAATTTACTGTATTCACCTATATACCTGTCCAGCTTTTCAACTGTTCCTGTAAAGTCATATACACCGGAGTAAGAGCCGCCATACTTATAGTCATATTCCATACCATTTGGTTCTAGGTACATTATATATTCTATATTTGTATAATTTTGTGTATCATAACCTTTCACTGAAATCTGTGTCGCAAATTCTTCCCAGCCTTCATTCGCTGCATTAAAATTACAGCCAATACGGATTGCAGGTTTTGTATCAAATGTAGTAATCTCACTGTCTACATAGGCAAGTCCTGTACCAGTTACTGTATCCAACGTATTGATATCTATCTCTGCAAAATCTGTACCATTCGTCAACTTAATATCCGTAACATAGCAATTCAAATCATAAGTAAGTGTTCCACCTACACGAAACGCCATATTATCTCTCTTCACACCTTCTGGTATCGGCCCTTTGTAAACCAATTTTACATACTCCTTCCCATCCACTGTGACGGGCTCGCCATTTGTCCACATATGTGCATCAATCCATTTTAATTCAAGCCATGTCTCCTTGTCAATTAGTTCAGACAAGCTCTCGGTTAGGGAACTTTCAGCATCTGCATACTGCTGATACAATCCAGCATCAGCATTGAAACTTCTTGTACTGCTAAGCTTACTAATCTGGCTGTAATTTGATTCAATCCTTACAAGACTGTCAAGCATCTGATTGACATCATCTGCATACTTATCACTTGTCATCATTTGCAAAGACTGTACAAATGCAGTCATTTGACTTAAATTATTTAAAATACCATCCAGATATTTCTGTTCTATATAATATTGATATTCCGCCTCCAACGCAAGATTCTTAGCTTGCAGCACATCAATTTCTTTGGCAATTGACTCTATCTCACTATTTGTGCCATTTCTATTAATGGAATTAATTCCTATTGTACCAATCACAATTGATACAAAAACAGAAAATAATCCCATAAGCAATATCTTACTCTTTATTGTCTGAAATATCGTAAACTTTTGTTCTTTCTTTCCTTCCTTCATCCTATCTGTTCTCCTATTCTTACATCTTTTTGTACAGAACATATAAAAACCTTTTGCACAGTA
>DEPD01000154.1:15784-19062 GCA_002358575.1 Lachnospiraceae bacterium UBA3401
TACTGTGCAAAAGGTTTTTATTCAACAGTATGAAATTTCAAGTATTACTACAAAAGCAAAAACAACTTTTAGTATAAATGGGCATATGGCTCACAATAGTACAGATATCCATACAATGTAAATTTCTAATCAATCACTAAATAATCTACATATGCATCCCATAATCCGTCATCTGATGTAACTTTCAATGCAACTATCTGATTCCCTGTCCCATGATATACATTACGAATTGTATATTCCGCGGGATATGCATCACCAAAGTAAAAAGTTCCTTTATATTCTCCCCCGATCAGCAAATCAACCTTAGCCATATTTTCATTGTTTGAACAGCCCCTCAAAGTAAAATTATTGCAATCATTTGCAAAGTACTGGGTATACTGGCAGGAATCATTATTTGCATACAGACCTACACCATCAAAAGGCTTATTAATTCTTCCAGCGTAGTCTCCTAAAATTGTCATATCCTCGCACTCTACTTTTACAGTTGTATTTTCCGTTATGCTAATCACATTTTGATATACATCTGCCCATCCATTGCTTTGGTAGCCTTCTACATTTAAAGCCGTCTCATACAACTTTCCCATCGACATTCCCATATTTTCCCATGCCCTAAAATGATCTGTCACCGAAATTGTTCCGCTAGTTCTCCTTGATGTGCGAACACTCCAATATTGTTTGAATGTCGTATTTCCCTGAATAGAGGGCTTATCAACTCTTATCGTCTCATACACATCATAAGTACCACCATCAACTGTAATGGTCCCTTTTGCATCAGATCCAGGCGGACGCCATGAACCCCAACTCTCTACGATATAATATTCCACAAGAGGATCTATGCTCCATCCATATACGCATAAGTAGGAATTTCCATCTGGCTGGTAGTTACACCCATAATCAATTGATATATTTCCTATCTCCTGATAAGTCTTGGTACTGTCAAACTTTTTACCTTTCCGAAACAAAGCATTTCCTATATCACTCCACTGACAACTAAATGTCCCTCCAGCGTTCAGTGTCATGCTTGTTGTACCATAATCCTTCCACAGTTCATAGCTGTAACCATCCTGTGTTCCAATTTCATTGTCATATATTGTTCGTGCCGCCTGTACCTGCACTGACGGTAACAGAAGTTGCAGACACATTAATACTGACAGAATTATACCTTTTAATCTTTTTTTCAAACAATAACCTCCATTCTTTGTATTTTTGAGCTTTTCCAAATTTTACTCCACATCATGGGTTTTCTCTCCTCCTTTATATCATTTTACAAAAAGGATTCTTTCATTTAAACCCATCAAACTAAATAAAATACCCCTATTTTTTATGAGTACTAACTTTGATAACTATAAATTACCATTATATCCTTCATATTTCGGAAAATATAATTGTTTTTTTGTAACCAAAACCACTTTTCAATTGTAAAACTTAGCATTTTATTCTATAATAAGAGTTAGAAACAGCTTTCAATCAACTTGTCATTTTTTACAAGAAAGAAATTATAAAATTTACAAAAAACTAATATGAATCAATATTCCACTTTAATAAACAATTTTGTACAGGAAAATCAAAACATACTTAGTAAAAATCTCGTCGGTGTATATCTTCATGGTTCTGCCGCGATGGGGTGTTTCAACAGTCAAAGAAGCGATCTCGACTTTATTATTGTCATCAAAAACGATCTTTTCAAAAGTACAAAACACTCCTATATGGACATGGTTGTTAATCTAAACAAGAAAGCTCCCAAAAAAGGAATCGAACTCAGCGTTGTTAAAGAAAATGTATGTAGCCCGTTTGTCTACCCGACTCCTTTTGAACTGCATTTTTCTATCGCGCATCTAAACTGGTATCAGACCAATCCTGACGATTATATCGAAAAGATGCATGGAACCGACAAGGATTTGGCGGCTCATTTCACCGTTCTTTACTACAGGGGCAAAACACTCTATGGTAAAGCGATCCGTGATGTTTTTTCTAAAGTTAGTAAGAGGGACTATTTTGAGAGCATCTGGAATGACATTGAGAATGCGCAGAACGAAATCATAGAAAATTCTACGTATATAATCCTCAACCTATGCCGTGTACTTGCCTTCCGCCGTGACGATCTGATTCTGTCAAAACTAGAAGGCGGCAGATGGGGACTTCAAAATGTTCCACTGAAATATACTGGACTAATTGCAAATGCACTGGCAGAATATGAATCGAACGAGTCTGCGGCTCCAGACGAAGCGCTTGCAAAGGAATACGCCGAATATATGCTGAGGCAGATTTCCTCCCATTCATAAAAATAAAACTCCCTTTTCGGAATTGTGTACCCACGGAAAACGAACTTATAAATATACCTTGTAAACAACAGGCAAATATTTTATAGTCATACATATAAATCGTGACTTAGCAGGGGTGAAAGTTTGAAAATTTTGATTATAGGTGACATTAGGTTTTTTGACATACATATGGTAAATGAACTTTTAGCAAAGGGGCACGATATTACAATTGCCACAAGAGGGAAAGCAGCGGATGATTATGGTAATAAAGTAAAGCGGAGCATCCTCGACAAAACAAATGAGATGAATATGAAAAATGCTTTGGGTAATGGGCATTATGATGTTGTAATTGATAAAATAGCTTATTGTTCAAATGATATAGTCCCTTATCCAGATAAGTGTTGCTGAGAGAATCTCCAGCATTTTTACTAAGCCTTTTCCATTAAAAGTAGTCGTATAATATAATAATGCTATTGAAGGAGGTGTGCTTTGAGTATGCAGCAAAAAGAATTGGAAACACCCATTGGTAAAATCTATATGTATAAAAATGGCCAAAAGATCAATTTTGAACCTAAGTATTTTGATTATGGGATGTATCTAAATGATGATGTCCTAAAAAGACCACAAGGATTATATAAATTATATCCTAACATAGAGAAACTGGTAAAAGGTGATATTATCATTTGTGAATTTAATCAAGGCCATTTACAAAGCGATGGTGGAGGCGAATTCATGCTAAATATTGTTGGAACATTCCAAGGGTATACCGTTGGAATGGGAGCACCTGACTCACAGGATATTGAAGATCATTATGCACAAAGGGAACGAGTTCTGCCTTATGAAACATGGGACAATACGGAAAGAGGATTTGAAATTCATATCATAGACACGCCCCAAAAGTATTTATGTGAAAAAAACTTTCAGGAATTGTGTTTTGTTGTTGCATGGGAGCCAGGAACTACTGATGAAGTCTGGGACCTGATTTCGTTTGTGACATGTTAGGAATTGTAGGAAAAT
>DEPD01000053.1 GCA_002358575.1 Lachnospiraceae bacterium UBA3401
ATCACTTATTTTCCTACAATTCCTAAAGTAATTTTTTAACAGTTCTTAAGCTCTTTCTGCACGTCCATTCTTCGCAGCAGTATCATAAGATGCTTTCAAAATTGGGCTTAATGGTTTGTAAAACAAAAACGTTAAAACAGATACCATCGTTCCTTTTAATAGATTTAATGGTGCCACACAAAAAGCCACAAATGTAATCACATTGGTAATATTGCTGTTAATCTTGGTTCCCATCTCAATCAGCGCTTCCATAGGCATACCATACATTACCGCAAACGTTGGTAATAAATACACCGCATTAAAAAATGTGCCAAATATTGTCATGCAAAGCGTTCCAACTGCACTTCCCGCTATGGCAGTCAACTTTTTCTTTTTTATATGATAAATAATTGTCGCTGGTAAAATCATAGAACAGCCAACACAAAAATTAGCAAGCTCTCCAACAAACGCCGTAGAGGTTGGCTTAAACAATAATTTTACAATAATCTTGACAAATTCTGTGAGCACACCCGCAACAGGACCAAATGCAAATCCGCAGATTAAAACGGGCAATTCACTGGCATCAATCCCATAAAATGGTGGAGCAAACGGCACTGGAAATTCGATTGTCATTAGGACTCCCGCAATGGCAGAAAACATACCAATCATAGCAGTTTTTCTGGCAGTCAGTATCTTACCTTGCTTCCCATTTCGCTTTGCAATCAACTTTTCTGCCAGCACTGCTGCAAGCACTAGCACTGCAACAATTCCCACAAATTCCAATACAAATGTGAGATTTTCAATAATGTTTGTAAAAAATAGTTTCATATAGTTCTCTCCTTTTTTCCAATCTTCTTAAAGGCATATAAACAGTGTATCTGTATGTCATTGATTAGAGAAGATTTATATTCCCCTACTCGCCGCACCATACAATGGCATATTTCCTCTGCATCCGCGTGCACATAAAAAATCCCGAACACATCACGCATTCGGGGATTCATACACAAAACCACAGCCTTTCCATTTTCCGCAAAGGCTTTGTATCTTCTCTCATCCAGACTTTACTGTCGGTTATGGAATCGCACCATATCAGCCTCTTTGTGTATCCAAAAAGGGTCGCGGACTTTACCGCCGGTAGGGAATTGCACCCTGCCCCGAAGATTTATTATTTAATTTATAGAATTTAATATAACATGAAATTATTTGAAAATCAAGGGGTTTTGGGCATTTTTTGAAATTTGTAATATCAACAAAAAATTACTATACTACATATCTTCACATAAATTCACGGCAAAATGGTGTAAATTTTGGTGTAAACTTTTTTGTTCCCAATCCTGAGTTTTTGACAGTTCATCAAAGAGAAAATCTCTACACTCCCATAAATTTTGCATTCGCGTGATGTGTTATATTTGCTGTGATTGGAGTATTTTATTATGTATTTAAATAATAGAATATTGTTCTATGGCTGTACCAACTTTTTTTGAGATTGAGCAGATAAAAATTTAAGTATCGAAGCTGAGTAGTGTATGAAATTCTTGAATTTTTTTTAAATGTATTGTACAATAAAATGCGTAAAAAATAAGCTATCTTACAGATGAAAATTTGTAGAATAGCATACTTTCATATAAAAGGGAGAAATAAAAAATGGATATTAAAGAGCAAATAAGTAAAGTGATAAAGGAGATTTCCCAAAATCCTAATATTAAAGAACAGTTTGATAAAGAACCTGTAAAGGTAATCGAAAAGATAATTGGCGTGGATTTACCTGATGATATTGTCATGAAGATCATCGATGGTGTAAAAGCAAAACTAACGATGGATGGAGCATCTAAAGTTGTAGATACTTTAAAGGGGATATTTAAATAAGAACCATTAATGATGCGGAGCCAGTGCCCTTGGATTCAAATACTTTAAAGGGGATATTTAAATAAGAACCAAAAGGGTCATTGGGTCTTTAAGACTTCCATTTTATCTTCTGTGAGGTGCAATATGATTGATTCTAAAATTTTATCTTCCGAGGCTTACAATTTCTTGCAATCTGACGCGCATCTAGGCAGACATGTGATTCTTCTAGGGCTTGCCGGAAGCTATTCCTATGGCACAAACAACGAAGAAAGTGACATCGATATCAGAGGAGTAACTTTAAACAGAAAGTCCGATTTAATCGGATTAACAAACTTTGAACAATATGTAGACACAAAAACGGATACTGTAATCTATGGTTTTATGAAAATGATTGCGCTACTTTTAAGTTGCAATCCAAACACAATAGAACTGCTCGGACTAAATCCAGAACATTACTTGTACCTGCACCCACTTGGACAGGAACTAATTGACAACGCAAATCTTTTTTTGTCAAAGCGTGCAATTCATTCTTTTGGCGGCTATGCGGACGCCCAACTGCGACGCCTACAAAATGCACTGGCGCGGGATTCCTATCCGCAGCGGGAAAAGGAACAGCATATTTTTAACTCTGTCAAAAACGCGATGTACGATTTCCGAAAACGCTATGAATCTTTTGAAAATGGGGCAATTCACATCTACACAGACACGGCAATCAACCCAGATTTGGAGAAAGAAATTTTTGTGGATGCTAATCTGAAACACTATCCGCTGCGTGACTATAAAAATATTTGGAATGAGATGAACAATATTGTTCGAGATTACGACAAACTCGGAAAACGTAACCGCAAGAAAGACGATAATCATTTGAACAAACACGCTATGCATTTGATACGACTTTTTATGATGGCAATTGACATTTTGGAAAAAGGTGAGATTCGCACCTATCGCAAAAAGGAATACCAACTTTTGCTCGAAATCCGAAATGGCAACTATCAGAAATCAGACGGCACTTTTCGGAATGAATTTTACGAACTGTTAAATGAGTATGAACAAAAATTGGACACCGCGGCAGCACATACCACGCTTCCTGACGAGCCCGATATGAAACGGGTACAGGAGTTTGTGATGTCTGTCAACGAGAAAGTTGTGCTTGATACACTATAAGTTAAGAGTCAAAAGTGTTAGCGCAATGAATCAACCAACGGCAGAAAACAAATTGCTTCGCAGTAAAATGTCGAATCTAAAGAAAGGATATTGTCCAATGAAGTATAAAGACTTTGAGGGTTCTATCGAGGAGCTTGTCGCCTTGAAATTAAGAGAAATCGAAGAAAAAGAACATGTTACAATACTTTATGCTGTCGAGTCTGGCAGTCGTGCTTGGGGGTTCGCATCGCCGGACAGCGATTATGATGTGCGCTTTATCTATGTGCGACCGCAACAATATTATCTGGAATTACAGCCTAAGCAAGACTTTATTGACTGGGCGCTTGATGAAACACTCGATATTAATGGCTGGGATTTATCTAAAACTTTACAGCATTTTCATAAATCCAATGCAACTTTATTTGAATGGGCAAACTCCCCAATTATATACCACACTACACCAGAATGGCAAAAAATCTATACGATATCCAAAAGATATTTCTCTTGCAAATCTGCAATGTATCATTACTACGGTACTGCGCGGAAAAATTATCACGAATATTTAATAGAAGATTCAGTGAAATATAAAAAATATTTCTATGTACTACGCCCAATTCTAGCTTGTAAATGGATTGAGAAAAAAGCCTGTCCACCTCCAGTTTTGTTTCAAGAATTGGTAGATGAAGTCTTAGAATTAGAGTACAAGGAAATGGTCTGCCAACTTGTCAATATCAAAATGCAAATGGCAGAATCTGAGAAAGCCCCTCGAATTGACCGACTAAACACCTATATTGAAAAAGAACTTGCCTATTATAAAAAAACAATTGATGCGATGGCTGACGACCGCACTGCAGATTGGACAGAATTAAATACATTATTTATTAATTTGAATCTATAAATTAGTCCCCTATCCATACAGAAATTGGGAATTGTGAACTACACAATTCCCAATTGAAACAAACCTGCATTTCGCGCACCTTATTTGTGCTTATTTCCCACAAAAAGCTGTACTTCATATGGTTTTAGCATCTCTTCCCGCTCTCCTTCCAGAAGCGTATATCTTCCGTGAAGATGGTAGACTTGCTCATCATTTGTATGGTTAATTACAAACAGCCATACCTTGTCCTCACTTTCACGGGTCATCATCTCCACACCATTCCCCGCTGTGCCAAGCGTCTCAATTTCACAGACTTCAGAGATATAGGTCATAATATCTTCCATCAACTCCTCACCTGGCTCAGTTCCAATATACCATGCAATACCACTGCCATATTTATTTTCTGTAATAGCAGGTGTCTGTTTATAAAAACCTGTAGAGTATTCCGCAATCTGACTTGCACCTTTTAACTCTATAATATCACACCACTTTTGAATCTCATACTCTTTTTTTCCATAGAGTACACCGCCTGTTGCCTCAAGTAAACAGTCATATTCTGGCACTTCAATACCACACAGTTCCCCAAGCCGTCCAGGCAATTCTATTTCTGTCATACATAGATTGTTTGCGTCTTTTACACCAGTACGCATTGTCAAAATCAGATGTCCCCCGTTCGCCACGTAATCTATATAATGCTGTTCCAACTCGGGTGTCATTAAATATTGAAGCGGTGCAATTACCAATTTATACTTTGACAAATCATCCATGTCCTGCACAAAATCCACAGGAATTTTTTTGTCGTACAGTGCTTTATAATACTTTTGAAGATGTTCTATATAGCGCAATTGTGGGTGATTCGGCTGAATATCCAGTGCATAGTTCTGTCGAAAACTATGCACAATCGCAACCTGGGGACTTGGCATACTTCCCCCAAAATCTTCCATATATTTTGTAAAAGTGTGAATCAGTTTTTTTGCCTCATTGTAGATTCTGCCTGGTTTTCCACTGTGTCCCAAAATGCCATGCCAAAATTGTTCTGTCCCCATTGCACAGGTTCTCCACCGGAAAAAGACCACCACATCAGCCCCATGCGCAACCGACTGCATCGCCCACGCTGACATCTGTCCTGGTTCTAAGGCCCGCCCCATAATTTCCCAGCCTGCCATTCCTGACTGCTGCTCCATCATCCAGAATGGTTTTTTCTTATATCCACGAATTACATCATGACACGCTGCAAGTTCACTTTCAGGCTGATGTGGCGTTTTCTGCCAATGCCCTGCTGGATAAATATCATTTGATACAAAATCTAGCAGTCCTGCCAAGTCATAATAATCTACCTTATTATCAAAACACATAAAATTATGCGTAATAAAATGATTCGGGCAAATCTCGCGAATAATTTCTGCCTGCCAATCAGCAAAATCCACAATCAAATCAGAACAATAACATTTCCAGTCAAGCATCGCTGACGGATTTTCACCTGCTGCCGTAATCAAAGGCGTCCCAATCTGTGTAAAGTCATTATAGCCCTGACTCCAAAATGCAGTCCCCCACGCTTGATTTAATGCTTCAATTGTTCCATATTTTCTTTGTAACCACTTCTGGTAAAGTTGTCGGCAAGAGGCACACATACATAACTCACCATGCGAATTGCCAAGCTCATTGTCAATTTGCCATCCAATCACACCTGGGTTATCTGCGAAACGTTTCGCAAATGCAGTTACAAACTGTTTAATATGTGCGCGATAAATAGGATTCGACTGGCAATCATGGTGACGTCCACCAAAGAATCTACGTCTTCCTTCCCTATCAATTGGCTGTATCTCTGGATTCTTGTGTATAATCCACGCTGGCGGTGCCGCTGTTGGCGTACCCAGAATTGTCTTAATCCCATAACGATCCAGAAGTGCAATTGCCTCCTCAAGCCATTCAAAATGAAATTCCCCTTGCACAGGTTCCATTTTAAACCATGAAAATTCTGCCATACGCACCACTTGTACACCCATTTCTTTCATAAGCTGCACATCGGTCTCCCAGCGCTTTTTTGGCCAGTGCTCTGGATAATAATCCACCCCAAAATGTATTTTCATTAATACTACCTCCATGCAAAAAGTGTGTTAGAACCATAGATTTCGTTTTATAATCGCGCAACCAAATTCTCCACTAATTTTGCACAATGTGCTGCTGCTGCGCGCTCAAACTCTGGGTAATCCATATGTGCACTGCCATCCGCTTTATCTGAAATCGCGCGAAGCACTACATAAGGAAGTTTATTCAAAAATGCCGCGTGTGCAATTGCCGCGCCTTCCATTTCCGCACAGGAACCATCAAACTGCTGAATCAATCTATCTTTTACTGTACCATCTGAAATAAATTGGTCTCCGCTTACAACGCGCCCTTCATACACATTAATTTCTGGGTTCACTTCACGACAAACGGAAATTGCCTCCTCAGCAAGTTTTCTGTCCGCTTTAAAGAAAGATGTTTCCATCTGCGGAATAATACCTGGCTCATAACCAAGTGCGCTGACATCCATATCATGTTCACACGCATCTGCAGAGACAACAATATCCCCAATATTAATTTCTGCGCGCAGTGAACCAGCAACACCTGTATTTATCACAGCATCCACTGCAAATATATCCGCCAAAATCTGCACGCAGATACCTGCATTTACCTTTCCAATACCACACTGTACAATAACAACATCTTTTCTATTCAACACCCCTTCATGAAATTGCATCCCTGCCTTATCGACAACATTTTTCAATTCCATCTTTGATTTTAACTCCGCTACTTCCAGCTCCATTGCACCGATAATACCTATTTTATTCATCTTTAATTCCCCCAAAATTTAATTTTTATTCATAAAAACATCTAAGGATCTGTAGAAAAGCGAAACCCATCACTGCACAATTCCGTCAAAAAAACTACATTCTTCATCATTGCATACACGTGCCTCCTCCAAGCGCAAATTAAGGTGGAACACATGCCCCATATAGTCATCTCCCTCTTTGCCATACAGTTTGTACATACATGGAATCCCTTTCTGATGAAGCAAATCATACATAGGTTTTGCATCTTCCTTCAGAAAATCGTATTCCGAAGTCATAATATACGCAGGTGGAAAATTCTTGTTAATGTATTTTATGGCATTAATACGCTCAAGTGTCAGTTCTCTATCCTCTGACAATGCTTTATCTATATATGTCAAAAATGGGTCATCTATTTTGTTTTCTAAACAGTAATTCATATCATAACGCCCACAATTAAGCGCCACCGCCTTGACTGCAATTTTGTCAAATGGCACCTGCATTGAAAATAATTTTCGATATTCCGCACTGCACAAAAGCGTCAAATATTGACTTGCAAGCTGGGCTCCTGCGGAATCGCCTGTCACACAAATTTTGTCAAGGTCAATATGATATGTACAAGCGTTTTCTGCAACCCATATAAACACAGTATTGATATCCTCTAACGCTGCTGGAAACGGATTTTCTGGCGCCAAGCGATAAGAAAAATTCACAACTGTAAAACCTCTCTGTGCCAAATCCATGCAGTAGTACTGATAAACATCTTTGTCTCCATAAGTCCATCCGCCACCATGAATATCAATAATGGTCTTTTGCGGCGCAGTAACCTCCTTCTGATGATAGATGTCAAGAAGGTTATATTTACCATATTTTCCATAAGAAATATCATTGTATCGCAGGATATTATCTGGCGTTGTCAGACCAGCATCCCTTTTTGTATCACTTATTTTACAATCCTTTCTGAACTTTTCAACATCAAATTTCATATTCTGTTCCTTTCTTTTTTATCTTTTAGATACTCTAATCTTTCACACATTTGTTAGCCACTCATTTTCGTTTTATTCTTGTGTTTTGTTTGCCTTTTATATCTTTTAGTATAACAAGCATCACCTATGTTTGCAATGTGATTTTATAACAATTCGTTCATGCAAAATGATGTTGGTTACTTACTCATATAGGGCAGTTTGTATCTTTCATTTCATAGGGCGGACGCCTGACGTAAAATCAGTTGTTGGAAAAACAAGACGAACCAATTTTAAAAAGAACTGCTCTTTGTCAGATAGCCCTCATTATGAAAAAATCATATTCTGCCTTCTATATGTCTCATTATCCTTATGACTTAGTTCATTCTCCACCTGTACTAGCTTCCGTTTTAACTTCTGTATCTTCTTTTCATCTCCGACTGCGAACTGTCTTGTTCCATTTTTCCGTAAAATACGATTTCTTTGGGGCATCAAAAAAAATTTTTATATTTCCGTTCTTGTCATGTTCCAACCAGATTTCACACCCAATTTTTCACTGTTGATATACTCGTCCTACACAGTTATCTCTTCAAACGCGTTTTTGTCATTCTGTCTGTTCTTTATTTCATCCATGCCAAGTGAAATTTTGACAGAACAACTGAATAAGAGCATACAATACCCTTGTTATGAAGGGTTTAGTTCATTCATGGTGAATGAAATTTAGTACAAAAATGCAATTCCCAGATTTCTGCCAAAATTGCATTTGCTAGAAGTTTACACTTTGAAAATTGCAATCGTTCCGATATAATAATCAAAGTAGGAAGTACAGTTTGCAGGTTTTCCAGACAGGAACAGTATATCAGCCCGCTCATATTAGAAAAAAATGGGCTAATCTTTACAGATGACAGTTTACAATGGCTGAAAACATTACAGGATGAATCTGTTGATTTAATTTTTGCTGATCCACCTTACAACATAAAAAAAGCGAATTGGGATAAATTTGATTCACAAGAAGATTATATTGAATGGTCATTGCAATGGATAAGTGAAGCTTCGCGAATACTTAAACCTACAGGTAGTTTATACATTTGCGAGTTTAGTGAGATTTTAGCTGATTTAAAGCACCCAGCAATGCACTATTTTTCAGGATGTAAATGGCTAATTTGGCATTATAGAAATAAAGCTAATCTTGGAAATGACTGGGGAAGATCCCATGAAAGTATTTTACATTTTAGGAAAACCAAAAAGTTTAAATGAAATGTGAATGAAATTAGAATCCCTTATGGTAATCATACTTTAAAATATCCTACACACCCACAAGCAGAAAGTAGTCAGTATTCAGACTGCGTAGGATATTTCTTCGAGGAGGTATGTCAAAAAA
>DEPD01000065.1 GCA_002358575.1 Lachnospiraceae bacterium UBA3401
ATGTATAACTATTATCTGAACTATGATTTTTCGGGCATATTGGTTTTATTTCTTTGTCTGTACGGGGTTGTCAGTACCTTTGTCTGCGAAAAGGAAACACAGATGGATATGCTGCTGCTGACAAATTCGGGCGGCGGTAAAAAGACCACATTTGCTAAAATTGCTGCGGCTTCTTTGTTTGTAATCAGTGTAGCCATATGGTTTTCTGTTGTGGATTATATTGGTTTTGCGTATTTCTTCGGAACGGCGGAAGGAGGAAATCTACCGCTGTATGCTGTCAGCAATTTCAGCACGGCTGCGGTAAACTGTAATTTGTGGCAATATGCGATTCTGTCCGCAGTGATAAGGGCAGTCGGCGTATGGACGATGAGCATGGTGTTTCTATTGATTTCCTTGTTTGGGCACAGTGCCCTTGTTCCGTTTGTCGCTGATTTCGGAGTTGCCCTGTGTTTCATTATTACAGGTGCGTCACAGAGCTGTTTCAGTAATATCTGGCTCAAAATCATAAACCCGTATTCGCTGCTTGCTAACCGCATACTATTTGGCAAGACCGAGTTTATTGGTTTTGCAGGATATCCGGTACAGAGTTTCCAGGCAGCAATTATTTTTGCCATAACCGTAGGGGTGGTTTCCATAACGGCAATGATGATGCTTTCTAAAAGGAACGCTTATTGCCGGAATCAGTAATATCCCACACTGTGCACAAATCGATTTTCAGACACACGCACTTTGTGGCTGGAAATTGATTTAGGAAAAGGTGTACAGGGAGGGATATTATGGGACTTTAATTGGAGGATAAAATGTCTGGATTTATGTACGAAGTAAAAAAGATTCTGCTCTGGCAAAGGGGGCTGTTCTATATTGCCCTTGTCCTGCTCTTTGGCACGGTCTGGCTTGCCTTGTCCGACAACCCTTATGACAGTGCGATGGAGCAGTATAAAAATGAATATGAATGGTATCTGGAAAAGGTAAAAGGATACTGCACTGAGGAATCTGCCCTTTATCTGGAGCAGGAGGCGGAGAGGATTGCAAAAGCGAAGGAGAGGCAGAACAGCCTTTTGGAGAACTACTATGACGGGAAGATTAGTGAAAGTGAATATAAAAAAGAGAGCCGGGAAATAGAGAAGGTTCTGGAGCGTCAAAATGGATTTGAGGTTATCTATCAGCAATATCTCTATATCTGCGAAAATGCGGGGAACCGCTGTTTTCTTCAGACAAACGGATGGATGGGGCTTCTTGGCAAAGGTACGCTTAATTTCATTCTCTTCCTTGGCATTTTGCTGATTGTTACGCCTGTTTTCTGTTCTGAGTACAGCTGCCAGATGGACACCCTGATCCTGACTGCAAGGGAGGGGCGAAAAAGCGCTCTGTATAAGCTGCTCATTATTACCACGGTTGTCCTCTTCCTGTCGCTTTGCATTTCGCTTATTGAATACGGATTTTACAGGTTCAAATACGGACTGCCGGATGGGGATTATCCGATTCAGAGCATTCGTTACTTTGCAGACAGCAGCAAGGGTATGTCGCTGCTGGAGGGATATGTATCTATAGGGCTGCTCCGGATGTTTGGCGGTGTGTTTCTTACGATACTCCTGATGTTCATTTCCGTTTTGGCAAAAAAATATGCGGTCACCCTGCTGACTGGTGCGGTGTCCGTGATTATTCCCTATATAGGCTTATCGAAAACCGGCATTTACCGTCTGCCGCTGCCGCTGCCGTTTCTGCTTGGAACTGACTTTTTTGCAGGGGATATTGTTATGAGCGATGCCCTGACGGGGGATGAGAAAATTATTTTTGCGGAGGTTGACACGGTTACGCTATTGACCTTGCTCTTTGTATCCGTGCTTTTGTGTACTTTGGCTGTTGTCTGGATTTTACGGCGCAATTCTAACAGATGGCTGATGAAATCAGGGCAAAAGAAGCGTGGGGCGGCTTTCGCTGTCATGTTTGGCCTGACATTGGCAGTGACGGGATGTTCAGGCCGTGGAAAAACGGGAAGCGTTGTCTATAATTCATCGGCAGGCTATGACTGTATGGGATATGAAATCATACGGGATGCAGGGAATTTTGATTATTCTCTCAAAAATACTTCCACGGGGGAAACATATCCTTTGGCACGTTCCCCTATGTTTGGGGTATTTTCTGATGAAGAAGAAATATGTGCGTTTTATGTGTGTCCGCCATATCTGTATTACACTACATCGGTTATGGAAAGCTATGTCAACCGGGTGGGAAACTATAACAGCAATATAACGAAAGTGTCGGTTGTAGAGTTGAATCTGAATACCTTTGAGGAAAAAACAATCTTTGAGCAGATGACGAATTCTGGGCGTTCTCTTTTGGGCATTGACTATGAAACGGGGGATAAATGGAAGTTTCTGGATTTTCACCAAGCTTTTTTCCTGAATGACGATAACCTGTTTTTCATTGGCAATGATGGCATAACAAAAGTAAACCGGTATACCAGAAAAACTGTAAAGCTCGACATTCCTGTAAACGGAAATATTTCATTCGATGGGGAAAGCATCTTTTACAAAAATAAACAGGGGGTTTTAACAAGATATGACGTTTCCAGTAATGAAACTTACACTTATGAAAATATAGTTGCATATGATTTCTGCATGGATGAGCAGTCAATCTATTATATTTCCAGGACGGACGGCGGAGACTTGTATTCCTGCGGCAAGGACGGGAATAACAAGGAATTGATCAGTCATATACCTGCAATGTCTGTTACCTGTGATACAGCAAATATTTATGTATTATCAAAAGAAAGTGGTGAGGAAATCGCTTTACCAAAAAGCCATTGATTCCCGCGAGCAACGAGCCAAGTGGGCATGCTTGCATGCACATTTGGCGACTACCGCGAGGGTCAACACTCCCGTTGCTTGCAGCGGGGTGTTGACTTATTCCAGATTGAGGAACAAATGCGGCAATGAACAGGAAACAATACGAAAAGAGGAAAAAACTCAGGAAGAGAAAGATTAAGCGGCTTATGATTGCGTATCTTCTGAGGGCAATCGTCATACTGATACCAATTATAATGATGATACTTATGGTTTGCGGATGTCTTTATATATACGAGAGATTTACAAAGGAAGATGAAAAGGTAAATAAATACACGGATATATACACAGATAGAAACGCAGGCAACGATGTTGCTCCTGTTGCTTCAACAGAGAATAATACCCCAGGGTTTTGGGTTGTCGTGGATGCAGGGCATGGAGGAAGTGACGGAGGTACTGTCAGCGGCAAGGCAGTAGAAAAGGATATTAACCTTTCAGTTGCATTGAAGCTGAAAGCTATTCTGGAGAATGACAATATAGAAGTTATTCTGACCAGAAGCTCCGATGAAAATATAAGCCTTGCAGATCGTACTTCTGTTGCAAATAACTCCAATGCAGATTTTTTTATCAGTCTTCATTGCAATTATTATGAGAAGGATGCCCAGATAGCAGGCTTGGAATGTTATTACAACAATTCAAATGCGACAGAAAGCAAAGGATATGCAGAAAGTATCATCAACGCAGTTTCGCTAAGTGAGGATATTGAAACGAGGTATGCAAAAACAGAGGGCTATTATGTTTTGCGAAACACGCAAATGCCCGCTGTTTTGGTAGAAATGGGATTTCTCTCAAATTATTCTGAGAGTCAAAAGCTGTTGGATGACGATTATCAGGAAAGTTTGGCACAGAGAATTGCAGAAGGAATTTTCAATGAAATAAAGAGAGGAGAGAATCTGTGAAGAACAATAAAAAAGGCGATAGCGCCAAAATTGAGATAGAGCTGTTACTCCGAAAAGCGCTTAGAGTACAACAGGAACCCAGTCAGCAATTAAATGATTCGATTATCCGTCAATGCGAAAAAAGAATTGAATAGGGGAGCGGATCAGATTCTGGGTGACGGAAGGATTGTCATAGGAATTGAAAGAGATAATCATAAAGAAATAGAAAACTGTCAGAATCAAAAGAAGGACGAGGAAATAAAAGTGGTAGATTATTCACAATTTGAAGCAAGTACAAAATCGGGTATTCACGCAGTTGTAAACCGAATACGGCAGAAAGATGAAATCATAAGGGCTGTGGCTAAAAAGAGAAGAAATTCAGCCATAACCTGCGTATGTTTTGTATGTATGGCAGGGATTTCACTGTTAAAAGGCTGGATTCCTGCCCTCATATGTATTCTTATTGCGTTGTTTTTCCTATGGCGGGCGGTGGGGAAATTTTCTGACGAATATTTAAGGGAACTGTACGAAGAGGGGCTTTTGGTTCCCGGAATGATCGTGAAAACAGAGCCGCTGACAATCATGGCTATTGCAAATATGGTTGCGAAGGAAGGGGCGGCAGCTGTAAACGGTTGTTATTGTCTGGAAGTAAAGGCGCTTGACGGGGCAAGGGAAGAGCTGTTTGAAAAAATTGCCTGTTTGCACGGTGATCCTCTAGCGCAGGACCTCATGGACAGGTTTGCGCAGGGTGCTGTTCAGGTGCGGTTCGCCGCACAGGACCAGCGTAAAGCAGTTGACGGAATCATAACCGTAATTCATGAGCATCTTGATGTC
>DEPD01000066.1 GCA_002358575.1 Lachnospiraceae bacterium UBA3401
GACAGAAATTAGAGTTGTGCACTGGATGGTTCGTGTCAGTGCTAGGCAAAATTTTAACGGCGATGCAGTGGCATCGTCTAGAAATTTTAACGACGCAACGGTGCGAAACAGGCGGTTCACGAATTTAATTTCTGACCAGATGCTAGTACATCGAATAATAATTAACTGACACTTTGACTTGTCTGATTATCCATCTGCAAAAGGACTGCAGCCCTTTTGCTGTCGTCAATCGTCGCAGCCACTGCTATGACTCATTCCTTTGCCTTGCATATGAATAATCATATTGCGTCAATGTATCAGAAATTTATTGTTTGATGTACTAAAAACGAAAATACAAAAATGGATTGTAAGTGTCGCTTACCATATACGCAGTGGACAATACAAACAGTAATATAACTGCCATGCCAGAAACAGTAGACACAAGGCAGCGCATTGGTTTGCTGAGTGAGCTTGTCTTCTGACAAAGCCATGGATAAACAGGGCAGGCAAGGATACAGGCAACCGCAATCACAAAGCCGTAGTTGCCAAGATACCAGAGAAAACGTGTGTCGGCAAGGCTGTTTGTGGCAAAGGAAAAAAGCAGGCAGATGTAGACGCCAAGTGCATTCCAGTCGGTAATTGCAAAGATGACAAAACCAAAGACGACTATTAAAAATGCATAAATGTGTTGCAAAAGTTTTGGTAATTTTGCAAGTGCTTTTCCCCAGATATATTTTTCAAACATCAGTAAGATGCCATAGTAGACACCCCACAAAATAAAGTTCCAGGACGCGCCATGCCAGAGTCCTGTCAGGAACCACACAACTGCGATATGAAAGAGATGGCGAGGGATTTTACATCGATTTCCGCCAAGTGGTATATAGACATAATCACGAAACCAAGTGGACAGTGAAATATGCCAGCGCCGCCAGAAATCGGTCACAGAGATGGCGGTCAAGGGATAGCGAAAATTCTCATGATACGTAAATCCAAGCATGTGTCCCATGCCAATCGCCATGTCGCTGTAGGCGCTAAAGTCAAAATAAAGCTGCAAAGTGAAGCAGAGTGCGCCAAGCCATGCGGTAGCTACACTGATGTCTGAGGCGGCTAACATGCGGATTTCTTCCCACAGCGCGCCAACTTGATTGGCAATCAGCACCTTTTTAAAGAGTCCTAACATAAAGCGCAGAAGGCCTGTCTGTATTCCGTCAAAAGTGATTTTCCGGTGATGCAGTTGTTCTTGTATATCCGCAAAACGCACAATTGGACCGGCGACCAACTGTGGAAACATTGATACATAAGTTAGATATGCAGCATAGCTGTGCTCTGCTTTCACCTCGCCTTTATAGAGGTCAATAATGTAACTCATGGTCTGAAACGTGTAAAAGCTGATGCCCACCGGAAGATGGATTCCAGGTGGTGCAATCTGTGTGCCAAAAATATCATTTACAAGGGACACGGCAAAATCTGCATATTTAAAAAAGGCAAGAATGAGCAGATTGACACAGATACTGCAGCACAGAAAAAAAGTTTTTCTGCATTTTGTTGTGCCAAACCGCTCCATAAGCCGTCCGTTTGTGTAGTCGAGCAGCGTGGAAAACAGCATTAGAAGAATGTACAACGGCTCTCCCCACGCATAAAAAACAAGGCTGAAAATAAGCAAAATCCCATTTTTCCAGGAAAATGGGACTGCATAGTACAAAATCAGGCATAGTGGGAGGAAGAAAAAGAGAAAAGGGATACCGCTAAAGACCATGTTTTTCCTCCACTATGACAGACTGTTTTCAATAATATCTGTGATTGACTTTGCATTTTCGGAGATTACAAGCCACACATAATTACCCTTTGTCTGAACTTTGCTTTTTTCCACAATGGCAAATTGTTCTGGTATATAATTTTCCATTTCATTTTTCTTCTCATCAACCACCGTTTGCAGACAACTAGAAAGTCCTTCCAAATCCTCTGATTGCTCAGCTTTCATAATAATGATAGTCTCTGCCTGTGCAGCGTCTTCTGACATGCTAAAAACATATTCGGAAAGCGTTTTTGTATCAATGCCGTAGTAGTTTGAGATAAAGTCTTCGTCCATACATGCAGGTGATTGCAATGTGACAGACTGTGTGATTTCCTGATAAATTTCATCAATAGATTTTGCTGTTATCTCTGGTTTGGAAGTCTGCACTGCGTCGGATGCAGTGGTCTTGGTTTTGTCAGTGCAGCCACTACAAAGAAGAATTGCAATGACAAGGGCTGCTGTTATTTTTTGTATCTTTCTTGTTTTTATCATTTTTTCTCCTTACTTTTTGACTGGAGTTTCCAGAATGGATTCTATTTTGTCTTTCGTGCCGTTTGGCGCAGGCGTGGTTTCTGGCGATTTTATTTCCGTCTCTGGCTCTGATTCTAAGGTTAAATCAGTTTCTGTTGTCTCTTCTGTTAAAGTTTCTGGCTCTGTCTCCTCCTGACTGCAAGTTGTCTGCGCGTGGGCATAATCAATCAGTGCAGTTTCCCACAAGGCATAGGCAGTTTTGGACAGATGCACATAACCATCACTGCAACATTCCGCGGCAAGATTTCCATTTCCATCAGAGATTGGGGTCACAAGGTCAATATATCCCCAGCCGTTTTCCTCTGCCATCTTTTGCAGAAGGATATTGTACTGTGCAATATTTTCGTTGTTCAGTGTCTTTTTTCCTAAGTCTGGCAGCGTATAAGTCACACTGATTAGATGGATTTCAACATTTGGTGATGTCTCCAAAATTTTGTCAATCAGCAGTTTGTACTGATCGCGTGCCCCTTCTAATCCAAGAATACCGAGATCGTTCATGCCGAGAAGGAGAAAAACACGCTGGCTACCAATCAGAGGAATTGCGTTCCACACTTGATATTTTTTGCCGCGATACATGGGGTGAACATTGTTGGATGTAACAGGTTTCATCGCGTTGAACGCGGAGAAATTACCTGCTGCCAGAAACTGGATATCATGCGCAAACGTTTTTTGTTTTGCACAGTAATTCCGAAAGCCCACCATAATAGAATCGCCTACAAAAACTGAATTGCCATAGTAGGTGGAAAGTTCTTCTTCCGTCATTGTATTGGTATTATTGCTCTCTGTTTTAACCTCTATCGTCGATTCAGATAGGGCTTCTGGCGTAGTCTGAGATTCTTCCGGTGGAAAATCGGCAGACTCTGGGATTTGTGAAGATTCGCTCTCCTGTGCTGCATAGACATACCCAGCAGAATGTCCACTCAAAACAAACATTGCGGCAAGGAAGACACACAGCATCTTTCTTTTTTTCATAATATAATCCTCTTTTATCATATGAATTTACAAAACGGGTTTATACAAAGATATTCTATCACTATTTTTATATTCCTACAAGGTATTTTTTAGAGGGAAGATGGAAATACATGTTACACTATGAGCGGCTTTTTAGGCCGTGAAAAGTAACAGTCTTTTTGACCGCCAGTATAACAAACATATTGATTATATGAGCACTATCCGTTATACTAGAAAAAGGTAAAAACGTAACAGTTTTACGGATTCTTTAAACTGTTATAAACGAATCAGCGAGGCAGTGACAAGATGGATGAGAATAAATATCAAGACAAAAGCAAAACATATGTTTTACAGAATAAAGAGGTGTTTCCTGAGACAGCAAGTGACTTTGAGTTTCTGCAAGAAAAGATAAAAGAACGACCGATTAACAAAAAGAAGCTTTTTAAAAGAATGGTGATTACTGCTTCTCTTGCAGTGCTTTTTGGCGTGCTGGCTTGCTTGTCTTTTCTGCTGTTGGAGCCAATTTTAAACAATTGGCTGTATCCTGAGGAGAAACCTGGAATTGTGACATTTCCGCAGGAGCAGGATGAGATGCGGCCAGAGGATATGCTGACAGAAGGAACCACTACCAGTCAAGAAACAGAGACGCAGACTGTAATTTCAGAGGAAAAAAAGGATGTGGGGCAAGAGGAGTCGGCAAAAGGAAATGCTGGAAAAGAAGATACTATGGAAGGAGGTTCTGGAGAAGAGGAAGAGAGCAAAGAAGACCCTCCTATTGTGGAGGGAAATATTGGCGGAAGCCATAGCGAGACGCAGCCGCAAGAATCGGCAGAGGTGGAGACAATGCCAATCGAGCCGCTAAAACCATACCAGACACAATATGAGGAACTCTATAAGGTATATCGCGAGATGGAATCGAGCATGGTGACTGTCACAGCAGCACGTTCGGATGTGGATTGGTTTAACAATACTTATCAGAGCGAGGGGACGGCGGCGGGCGTTATCATTGCAAACAATAATCGAGAACTCTTGATTCTTAGCAGGAAATCTTCGCTTAATGGTGCGGAGACAATTCGCGTTAGTTTTTGTGATGGAATGGAGGCTGACGCAGTAATTAAACAGTATGATAAAAATACAGATCTTGCAGTTTTGGCAGTGGATTTGAAATTGATTGAGGCGGATACTTTGACGTCGGTGACAGTTGCAACTCTGGGAAGTTCTATTTCGTCTGGCATGACAGGAACTCCAGTCATTGCAATCGGGAATTTGTTTGGCTACAAAGACAATGTTTGCTATGGAATGATTACTTCTAAAGGAAATCCGGTCACAATGGCAGACAGCGAATATAAACTGATGACAACGGATATTTATGCAGGAACCAATCCCAGTGGAATCCTTGTCAACATGGAGCGGGAAGTGATAGGAATTATTGACAATACCTATAATCATGATGATACTAAAAATTTGCTCTCCGCAATAGGGATTACAGAATTAAAAGGATTGATTACAAAACTTTCCAATGGGGAGGCGATCAATTATCTTGGAATTTATGTACAGGATATTTCAGAGCAGACAAGAAAAGAAACAGGACTTCCGCAGGGAGCATTTATTGTTGATATTGATATGGATTCTCCGGCAATGTTAAAGGGAATCCAGAAGGGAGATATTCTCGTTCGGGTTGGTTCTCAAGAAATTCGCAGTGCGGCAGACTATATGAATGTGCTTCGGAATGCCCCGGCGGAAACTGGCATAAATATAGTAGTACAGCGGGCAAGTGTCAATGCTTTTGAGGAGATGCATTTTGTGGTGCAGCCAGAGAAACAGGAATAGATTTTTATAATAGACTTTTATAGGAAAGGATAGGGGTTAGAGAAAAGATGAAATACATTAAGGATTATAAAGATGGGGATCGCGTTTTTGATATTTATTTCTGCAAATTTAAAAGTTCTGCAGTGACGAAAAATGGAAAGAATTACGACAACGTAATCTTGCAGGACAAGACAGGAACACTTGACGCAAAGATTTGGGACCCCAACAATGTAGGAATTGCAGATTTTGAAGCGATGGATTACATTGAAGTTTACGGAGATGTCACAAGTTTTAATGGGGCTTTGCAGGTCAATGTAAAGCGTGTTCGCAGATGCAGTGCCGAGGAGTATGACGAGCGGGATTACATGCCAGTCAGCAAGAAAAACAATGATGAAATGTATGCACAACTTATGGTATACATTGAAAGCATTGAAAATACATATCTCAAGACATTGCTGAAAAAGTTCTTTGTGGAAGATAAGATATTTGTACAGAGCTTTCGGAAGTCTTCTGCGGCAAAGACTGTGCATCACGGATTTATTGGCGGGCTGTTGGAACATACGCTTGGCGTTACAGCACTCTGTGATTTTTATTGCAAACAGTATCCGATATTGAACAGAGACCTGCTCCTTGCTGCAGCAATCTGTCATGACATGGGAAAGACAAAGGAAATTAGTGCATTTCCAGCAAATGATTACACAGATGAAGGACAGTTTTTAGGGCATATTGTGATTGGATCGGAGATGATTGGAGAAAAAATTAGAGAGATTCCCGACTTTCCGCCTTTGCTGGCAATGGAATTGAAGCATTGTATTTTAGCACATCATGGAGAATATGAGTTTGGATCGCCGAAAAAACCAGCGATTATCGAAGCGGTTGCACTTTGTTATGCCGATAACACGGACGCCAAAATGGAAACCTTTAAGGAACTGCTAGAATCGACAAAGGAAACTGGTTGGCTTGGATACAATAAGCTGTTTGAGTCAAATCTTGCAGTCAGTAGAATGAAGTAGGAGTGATGAATGCTTTGCGTAGCCAAACTATAACAAATAGGAGTGGCATCTATGGAATTTCAAAAGGATGATATTATAACACTAAAGATTGATGATATGGGAATGGAGGGGGAAGGCATTGGAAAGAGCGATGGTTTTACTTTTTTTGTGAAGGATGCTGTGATTGGAGATCAGATTGAGGCAAAGGTTATGAAAGTCAAAAAAGGATATGCCTATGCCCGACTGATAAAGATTCTAGTGCCTTCCACAGACCGAGTCGACCCCAAATGTCCCTTTCATAGGCAGTGTGGCGGCTGTCAGATACAAGCACTCGATTACAAGGCGCAACTGTTGTTTAAAGAGAGAAAGATAAAAAACAATCTTAACAGGATTGGCGGGTTCTCGCAAGAATTAATTGAGCAGGTGACAGAGCCAATTCTGGGAATGGAAACTCCTTTTTTCTATCGTAACAAAGCGCAATTTCCAATTGGAACTGATAAGAATGGGAATGTGATAACCGGCTTTTATGCGGGCAGGACCCATACAATCATACCGAATACAGACTGCGCACTTGGCGTGAAAGAGAACAAAATCATTTTGGAAATGGTGTT
Organism: Lachnospiraceae bacterium UBA3401; assembly: GCA_002358575.1. GTDB lineage: Bacteria > Bacillota > Clostridia > Lachnospirales > Lachnospiraceae > COE1. The sequence continues at coordinate 6,669 of DEPD01000066.1, forward strand.
ACATTATATGAAACGCTATCGAATAATGCCCTATTCCGAGAAGGAGGGGAAAGGGCTTGTTCGCCATGTTCTGATACGCAAGGGATTTGCAACAGGTGAGCTTATGGTTTGTCTTGTCTTAAACGGGGACAAGCTCCCGCAGTCGGACAAGCTAATTGCTGAACTGATAACAGTAAAAGGCATGACAAGCATTTCTATAAATATTAATAGAGACAAAACAAATGTGATTATGGGAAAAGTGTGTCATACTTTATGGGGACGCGATACAATCACAGATGTGTTGCATGTGCGCAGCACAGAAAGCATAAATTCTGATAAAGATGCGTACTGCGCAGATGACAGCGGGATAACATTTGCTATCTCGCCGCTTTCTTTCTATCAAGTAAATCCAATTCAGACAGAAAAGCTCTACAGTTTGGCGTTGGAATATGCAGGGTTGACTGGTACAGAAACTGTGTGGGACCTCTATTGTGGCATTGGAACCATCAGTCTGTTTATGGCAAGGCGGGCAAAGCAAGTTTATGGAATTGAAATAATAGAACAGGCAGTCAAGGACGCGCGTGCAAATGCGGAGCGCAACGGAATCAAGAATACTTGTTTTTACACAGGGAAGGCAGAAGAAGTATTGCCAAGACTTTATAGAGAAGAGGGAATTTATGCAGATGTAATCTGTGTGGACCCACCACGCAAAGGATGCGATGCTGCCTGCTTAGAGACAATTGTAAAAATGGCACCAAAACGGATTGTCTATATTAGTTGTGACAGTGCTACCCTCGCAAGGGATTTAAAATACCTATGTGCGAATGGCTATGCGCTGCGGCGTGTCCGCGGAGCGGACATGTTTTGTAATACGGGGCATGTTGAAGTCGCATGTTGTCTACAAAGGAAGGATTCGTAGAAATCCTTGAATTTACGCACTTTGTGAGGATTTTTAAGTTTAACCGAACACCTGAAATTGGAAAGAAAAAAGAGATTTCTCACGAGATTAAAGTGTCCGTAGTTATGGAACTCGTATGAGTGGACACAAAAATGTATCGTTCACAAACTCAATCATTACAGAAAAATCTTATCAACAACTGAATAATAGGTAAGTCGAAAGACCGCTTGTTTTCTATATTTTTGTGGTATGGAGCAGGCGGTCTTTTTTGATTTTAGAACTGCCAGCATTCATCAGACACCTTGATAATCAAATTAAAAAGTAGGAGGACAAACAGATGGAGCAGACAGGCAAAAAGAGTATATGTGGGATTTTCGACCACAATGTACAGACGGAAAATGTAAAGATCAGAGAACTGCATGATTTTCAGGGGCATCCGTTCAAGGTAGAGCATGATATGCACCTTTTTGAATTATCAAAGAGTATTGAGGATAAGGGAGTGCTTGTGCCCTTGATTGTAAGACCAAACCCAATTGGATCAGGGTATGAAATCATCGCAGGGCACAGAAGAAAAGCGGCCAGCGAATGGGCAGGCATAGATACGGTTCCTGTGATGATTGTGCAGATGGATGATGTAGAAGCGACAATCGCGATGGTGGACAGTAATTTACAGCGGGAACATATCAAGCCCAGTGAGAAAGCTTATGCCTATAAAATGAAGCTGGAAGCCATGAAGCAGCAGGGAAAGAAGCTTACTGAGCCTATGTCCCAAGCTGGGACAAAGCTGTCAAAGGATGTTGGAGAAAACGGAAAACCCATACTTCGTTCGGATGAACTTCTGGCAAAACAGGTTGGGGAGAGCCGGAATCAGATTGCAAGGTATATCCGTCTGACAAATCTTATTCCCAAAATCCTTGATATGGTAGATGAAGGAAAAATAGCGTTTACCATAGCAGTGGAACTTTCTTATCTGAAGGAAGATGAACAGTATGAGCTTCATGCGGTGATGGATTTGGAGCAGTGTACACCGTCTCTTTCACAGGCAAACCGGATGAAGCGCCTGAGTCAGTCAGAGGGGATTGATATGGATAAAATGTATGATATTTTGGGAGAGGAAAAAGCAAATCAGAGAGAACAGATTAAGATTAGGGCAGATTCGTTATCGCAGTATTTTCCCGCAGATTTCACACCAAAGCAGAAAGTGGAACTGATAGAAAAATTGGTCAGGGATTGGCATGAAAAACAAACAGGTATTCATAATCGTTCAGCTAAAAGAGCGGAAAAATCACGATAGAAACAGATGATTGGAGGATAAAGTTATGGGTAGGCAGAAAGAAGAATTATCAATATTTGAACAAATGGGTGGCACTTACACAGAAAAAGACGGTATCTTATATCCCAATATCCGTATTGGCGAAGAAGAAACAGAAGCAATGCAGAATACCTTTTCAGGAAAATACGGAGATTTATGGAAAAAGTATCTGAAAGAAAACCAGCCGGAAAGATATTATCATTTGGTTCATTTAGGGCAGTTGAGACAAAAAGCGGCAGAAATCAATGAAGAAGCAAATGAATTGCTGGAAAGGATTATGCAACAGTATTTACAGAAGCATAAACCGGAGAATCCAGATTCTACAATGGAAATGTGGCAGCTTCGGGAACAAGCTAAGGCAATGGCAGAGGAAGTGGTTCTTCAAGATGTTGTCTACTGCTATCACTAAATCAAAACGAAAAGAGAGGGAAAAATTATGGCGAATATAAGAGAATATAACATGAATGGAACATTGATTTTAGGAATTGATCATGGATATGGGAATATCAAAACAGCACACAGGGTATTTCCAACAGCGCTGATCAAGAGTGAGAAAGCGCCAACTTTCAGTAAAGATTATTTGGAGTATGATGGATATTTCTATATTATCGGGGAAGGTCATAAGAGCTTTATCGCTGAAAAGCAGTCGGATGATGATAATTATATCCTGACGCTTGCGGCAATCGCAAAAGAACTGAACGCAAGGGAATTAACCTCTGCCAGAGTGCATCTTGCAGCAGGACTTCCGTTGAAGTGGGTGCAGGCGCAGAGAGAATCTTTCCATCAATATCTGATGCAGAATAAGATTGTGCAATTTCGTTATAAAGGCAGACAGTATGAGGTTGAGATTGCCGGATGTACGGTCATGCCGCAATGCTATTCCGCGGTGGCGGAAAACTTGAAAGATTTTAAAGGGATGAATTTACTTGCCGACATTGGCAACGGAACAATGAACATCATGTATTTAAACAATGGAAGAGCGATGGAGAGTAAATCATGGACAGAGAAACTCGGTGTTTTCCAGTGCATGCAGCGTATCCGCAATAAGGTGTTGGACGAAACGGGAACAAACCTGATGAACGAGGTCATTGAAAATTATCTGAGGACAGGGGAAACGGATATTGCAGAGCCTTATGCCTCACTCATGAAAGAAGCAGCAGTTTCCTATGTACAGGAGATTTTTCAGAAGCTGAAGGATTATGAATATAATGAAAGCCTTATGCAGCTTCACTTTATGGGCGGCGGCGCAAGAATCGTGGAAGCTGTCGGGGAATATAACCGGGAGAGGACGCATTTTAATCACGATATCTGTGCGACTGCAAAGGGATATGAATATTACTGTTACATGATTTTGCGCCACAGTCAAATACCCAAAAGGCGGGGTATTTGACTCTCGCGGCATTCGCCAAATGCCCATGCAAGCATGGTCGGTTGGCTCATTGCTTGCGGAAATAAAAAGTGCAGCTAGAAAGAAGGTGCAGGAATGACAGGAAATATCCGTAACCGCAATGTGCGGTTTTATGAGGAAAAGGAAGCTGACAGACGGGCATGGGAAATACTTCACTCAGAAGCTGTCAGGGCATTTCCCCATATGCACTAACTTTAC
>DEPD01000036.1 GCA_002358575.1 Lachnospiraceae bacterium UBA3401
TGTTCTTGCTTCTTATAGTATTATAATATGCATAAAAAATAAAATAGGTTTTCTGAAGCATAGAAAAATGATATATATGCACAAAAAAACATCTCTCTAAAATTTTTATTTAGAAAGATGTCTTTTTGTTATTTCAATCAATTGTGCGTAAGCGCTCCATAATGCTCTGCCGCTCCAGATTCTTGAAACACAAATATGGAATCACAAGTGCAATCACAATTAGTACCGGCGTGCAGCAAACGAGTGGAAGCAGGGTAAAATGGAAAGTAGAATATCCATCGGCTGCAGTCACCATCACACGCAAAATGACACCGACTGTCAACACACTCAAAATATAGGCGGCAAACAGAGTTATTCCCGCATAATATAGCCCCTCAAAAGTCAGCATTTGCCGCAATTGACGTTTGGTCATGCCAACACTCTGAATCATAGCAAATTCTCGTCTTCGCGCAATAATTGCTGTCACCATACTGTTTATAAAATTCAATACACCAACAAGTGCAATAATAACACTAATTGCATACCCCATCACAGCCGAAGCGCGCGTCTGCGTCTCATATTGTTCTATCATTGTCTGTCGGGATACCACGTTCATTGCAATTGCATCCTCCTGCTGATATTCCAAGAGCAGTTTCCGCGCAGCCTCCATTGCTTCATCTGTGACATTAAAATAGAATTTCCGCAGATTGCTATCCTGCCACAACTCCGTAAAAACATCTGCTGGCAATACAAGCGGAAGGTCAAAAACTAACGAGTCCCGCCCTGACACCATCGGGTTCAACGGTTTTAAAACTGCCATCACTTCAAATTTACGACCTGCAAGAGAAATCTTCTCACTTACAGATTGTGCCGGAATCACACCACCTGGCATGACAGAAGGACCGATAACCAGACAATACTGTCCTGTTGCAAACAGCTCTGCATCAAAGTCACCGTCAAGAAGATAGCTATTGCTGGCTGCTGCATCCAGAATCAGCCCATCTGCTCCATATATGGTATACATGCACTCCTCACCGCTCACTGCCGCGTCAAATCCTGCTTTCCATTCTGGAAAAGAAGGGTCATGAGATGCAAAATCCGCCAGCCGTTCTTCGTTGTAAAAATCCGTCAAATTACGCTTTGTCTGCTCGCTCAATAGTAGCGGCTCCTGCCTGGAATAAAGCCGTCCTGTCGCCTCAACTGCACTGGATTCTCCCAGTCCCATAATCTCTGCAAGCATTGTGTCACTGATGGTTTTGCTTGCTGGGTCATAAAAACTGGAAACATTGTTTGTCGCATCGTCAATCTCATAATCTGCCACTGTCAAATCCATCAGATATTTTTCCACATCAAAACTGACATTCTTTGCATAGAAATAGCTCATCAGCACAAGCCCCAGCGTCAGAGAACAGATAACTAAAACCGTCCGCCTCCGACTGCGCCATAAATTTGTCCACGCCATACTTTGCAGAGAAGCACCATTTTTTGACTTCTTTTTCTTTTTATGATAAGCAATATCACTGTCTGTGTAGCGCAACGCTTCAATAGGTGAAACTTTTCCAGCCAATCGCGCAGGCAGCATGCAGGAAATCAACACTGTAATATAAGAGAACAACGCAGAACCGACAAAAATCACAGGGTTTGCGGAGACAAGCACCTTCATCTCCTTCATGGGAATCAATACTGGAACCAATAGAACTCCAAGCAGATATCCCACCACAAGTCCTATCGGAATACCAATCATACTAAGCCGGTTCCCCTGCCCATAAATCAGTTTTTTCAACTGCTTTTTGGTGGTTCCGAGTGTCTTTAATTTTCCATAAAACTGAATATCCGCGGCGACTGAAATCTGAAAAATATTATAGATAATCAAGTACCCTGCCAGAAACACTAGCATCATACCGCCATACATTGGTAAATTTTCCGCAAAGATACTGCTTTGTACCTCTGGCGTATACGCAAGATTTGTTTCAAATGACAGTTCCATTAAACCGCTTTCGCGAAGAACTTTCTGTATCTTTGCGTCGATATTTTTCGTGTCCGAAAACGTAATGCCCATCATGCGCAATCCCAACACCTGTTCTTCTGACGACGCAGGCGCATTTTCACAAGCTTCCAGCGCAAACTGCTCACTTACCCATGCCATGCTCGCATAATAGGAAAGATTGCCTTCCCACCAACCACATAAGGTAAAGGTATCAGAACCATTTTCCTGTTCAAGTGTGACAGACTGTCCCAACTCCAACGAAATCCCCAGTCGCTCAAGCGTCAATGTATCCAGTGCAATCTCGTTCTTTTGCTGTGGCATTTTACCCGTTGTAGGATACGCAAAACCATCTTTTGCGTACTGATCACTGCCGTAGCGAATTTCTACTTGACGCCCTGCAAGGCATTGGTTCTGGGCAACACCCAACACAATTGACTTGCCAAAATGTACAATGTCTGGATGTTTAGAGAGCTGTGTAATTTGCTCATCTGTAATCTGTTTCGTACTTGTGTGCGCTTTTGTGCCAGACTGACGCAGATACATCTCTGTCATATTTCTCTCCATACTCTGCGCTAGTGTAAACAAAGTCGTAAACATCATTGTTGTCAACACAATTGCAAGTACCGCCACCAGATTACGCCCCTTGTTTTGCCGAAAACTGCGCTGTGACAAAATACGAATCACATTCGTCTGATTTTTCCTATCACGTCTCATACATCCGCCCTGCCTTCCTGAGCACTTGCAACTTTCCCGTCCTCGATTCGTATACAACGGTCCGCTTGCTTTGCAATTTCAGGGTTGTGTGTTATCATAACAATCGTCTGATGAAATTTTTGACTTGTAATTCGCAACAACTCGATAACCTCATTACTCGTCTTGCTATCTAAATTCCCAGTCGGTTCGTCAGCAAGAATAATCGCTGGTTTGCTCGCCAGCGCGCGGGCAATTGAGACGCGCTGTTGCTGTCCTCCAGAAAGTGTGTTTGGCATATTGTTAAGCTTCTTTTCCAGCCCCAGAGGTTCCACAACCTCTTATATAAAGCGCTCATCTGGCTTCTTGTTATCCAACTGAATTGGCATAATAATATTCTCATAAACATTTAGAATCGGCACCAAGTTATAATTCTGGAAAACAAAACCAATACGCTGCCTGCGAAATACCGTTAAATCCTCGTCTGAAAGCTTGCCCAGCTCAAACTTATCGACTCGCACGCTGCCCGAAGTCGGTCGATCCAAACCGCCTAGCATATTGAGCAGCGTCGATTTTCCGCTGCCAGAAGTTCCGATAATTGCGACAAACTCTCCTTGCTCCACAGAAATATTTACGTCATCTAATGCGTTGACAATATTCGGTCCGCTGCCATATTGCTTTGTCAAATGTGTCGTGCTTAAAATACTCATTTTGCTTCCTCCTTACCTTCTTGGAGTCTAATACAAAACCCCTATAATGAACTTGTTAAGCTCATTATAGGGGTTTTGTGGATAGGCACAATGCAAAATGTAAAAACTAATATCTACAAGGTAAAACCTAAATATTTTTCATCATTAATTTTCGGTGCACTTCATGGCATCGGAATCACTATCTTAAGCGTAAACTTCCCTTGCTCCTCCCTGACACTGCACTATCCTGCATATTTCTGAACGGCATTTCTTATATTGGAAATTCCAAAACCATGCGCAAATGTATCCTCTTTTGTTGTCTTATTTTTCCTTGCGTTGTCTGACAAAATCTGTCTCTGCCCATCACCCACCTGTGTAGTATTGTTCTCTATCAAAATCACCAACATATCTCGCACGCGGTCCGCTTTTACAGTAATCAATCGCTCCTGTACTGACAGCTTCTCGCTTGCCTCAATCGCGTTATCAAGCGCATTTCCAAAGATAGTGCTGATATCCAGCGGCTCGATAAAAGCACCGTCCGCAAAAGAAATTACGGCGGCAAAATCAATCTGCCGCTCTTGCGCTATCCGTGCCTTGTCACGAATAATGATATCAAGATATTCATTTCCTGTCTGGTAATAATTTTCATACTCCTGAATCTGGCTTTGTAAGTCCTGAATAGAACTTTGTACCTCTTGCTCGTTTCCTACCTGCGCCTGCAATACCAACAAATGATTCTTTAAATCATGATAGACACTGCGCACCCGTTCCTCGTCGCTAATTCTATCTCTGTAATACGCCTGCTTCATCTCAAGTTCCTGCGCATAATATGCTATCTGCACAGAATTGCAAATATAGGCAGCAAGATAAATACATCCAAAACTAGACACAATAGACGCTGCGCAAATCGGATAGACAATTAATATATTTTCTGGCATAAAAAGAAGAATTGTCGCAATCGCCACAAAGGGCGCGAGCATCAGGACATCCACAATCATCCACATCTTCACTGTCAGGCTTGATGTAATCTGACGCAGATACTTCCGCAGAAACCACCACGCTACAATCCAAAACAACAGCCTTGCCAGCAGGGAAAGCATGTGAATACCTGTGCTTGCCAGATACTGCTCATAGGTCCATCCATCGTCCATTGGACTGACTGGCGCCTTTGTTAATGTAAAGAAAATTTTTTTGCCGGTTTCTTCCATTAGATAATTGACCGCAATCATCACTGGACAAAAGACCAACACAGCAGTCACCTTTTCAATCATGTGTCCTGCATGAAAGACAAAAATATAGAGAAAAAATCCTGCCATTGTCCCAATCAAACCATATGGGTCATTTGAATATATCACAACTGTTGAGAGAACAGCAATCGCACAGATCCCTATCACCCGCAAAAGCCAATTTTTCCGCATTGGAAGAAAATTGCAAATCATACACAGAAAAACAAACACATATCCATAAGCCAATATATCACTACAAATCTCCATAAATTGTATCACAGCAAATCTCCCCAGTACTCCGCAAGCTGTTCCATAAACTGTTTGCGCTTTGGCTGGCTGATTGGAAGGATCTCTCCTGTAATCAGTGTAAGCTCTAACTTATTGACACCCTTCACAAAGAATAAATTTACAATATAACTGGTGTGACAGCGCACAAATCCATGTGCCACCAATTCTTGTTCCATTTCTTTCATACTCTTATAACAAATAATATTCTCCTGATCCGTATGCAAAAGCAAATTGCGGTTAAACGTTTCCACATATCGCAGCGTATGCAAAAATATCTTATACTTTCCAGAATCATTCGCAACCACTATTGCAGGGCTATCATTTTTTTGGTTGCGCTTGCACCACTGATCCATTTCCGCTTTTAGGCGAACATAACGAATTGGCTTAATAATATAATTTGCCGCCTGATATTTATAGCCTTCCAATGCACATTGTGTCAGCGTTGTCAAAAAGATAATGCCTACTTTTTCATCTATCTGCCGAATCCGCTCCGCAGTGCGCAGTCCATTTATCAACTTCATCTGAATGTCAAGAAAAATCAGGTCAATCGTTGTGTCATAGCTTTCTATCAGCTCCATGCCGTCGTAAAAAGCAGATACTTTGATTTCTCCACCTGTCTCAATGGCGTATTGATTCAATAAACCTGTCAGATATGTGACAAAATCCTTCTCATCATCACAGATTGCTATATGTAACATGTTATTGCTCTCCATCTATCAAAGTAAAATCAAATCTTTATAAGGGAGAAATAAGTTCTGTCATAAACAGTATCATTTCCTGTCCATTTCCCCACACCTGTTCCAAAAAATCAAACGCGTTTTCCAACTGCCGTTGCACTTCCTCCACATGGCTTTGATGTCTCTTTACCTGCGTGTCAAATCGTTTCTTTATCAGTGGTTATCCATCTTTTCCTCCCTATATTGTCAAGT